>NZ_BAAAVI010000010.1:0-23621 GCF_039534445.1 Streptosporangium fragile
ACGTCTCGCCGAAGACCTAAACCAGGAGTGATCACCCGGTTACCCAACACTTTCTGAGCCGGACCGAGCCTCCGGCCGCTTCTGCCGTCCCGAGCCGGCCGGTCCCCGTCCCGTGTCCCCGGCTGATTCCGGCCGATCTGTGGATCAGGACATACCAGTTGGAAAAGGCTGAGTCGGGAATCAGTGTTGTGAGGATTCTTACCGTGATCGACCCTCCCGGGTCGCCTAGCCTTGGGCTGTGTCGCAAGCGAGTATCGGAATCTTTGACAGTGGCGTAGGCGGCCTCACGGTGGCCAGGGCGATCATCGATCAGCTGCCCAATGAGTCGATCTTCTACGTGGCCGACACCGCGCGGCAGCCGTACGGTCCCAAGACCATCGCGCAGGTCCGTGCCTACGCCCTGGAGGTGATGGACCACCTCGTCGAGCACGACGTGAAGATGCTGGTCATCGCGTGCAACAGCGCCAGCGCGGCGGTGCTGCGGGATGCCCGCGAGCGCTACGGCGTGCCGGTCGTCGAGGTGATCCAGCCGGCCACGCGCCGTGCCGTGCGGGCCACCCGCAACGGCAGGGTCGGGGTGATCGGGACCCGGGCCACGATCGAGTCGATGGCGTATCACGACGCGTTCGCCGCGGCTCCCGACGTCCGGCTCACCGGCGTGGCGGCGCCCCGGCTGGTGGAGTTCGTCGAGCGGGGGGAGACGATGAGCGACGAGCTCATCGACGTCATCCGCGGCTATCTGGAGCCGGTGCTCGCCGCCGAGTGCGACACGTTGATCTTGGGATGCACGCACTACCCGCTGCTCGCCGGGCCGATCTCCTACGTGGTGGGGGACGGTGTCACGCTGGTCTCCAGCGCCGACGAGACGGCGAAGGACGTCTACCGGATCCTGCACGACCGGGGCCTGGCCGCTGTAGGGGGCGAGCCACGGCACCGTTTCCGCGCCACCGGCGACGCGGGCCTCTTCGCCGACCTCGGCCGCCGGTTCCTCGGGCCGGAGATCCAGGCGGTCGAAGTCGCAGTAGTAGGGGATGTTTCGACCAACGGGCACCGCGCGTGAGGGTGCTCCCGCGCTCCGGGGCGCGGGAGCGCGGCGGACGAGAGGCCGGGCGGACGCCGCTCGGCGGCGCCCGGACCGCGACGCGCGGCGCCGCAATGTGAACGTAGGAGGCCGCCGTGAAATTGACGATCATCGGGTGTTCGGGGAGCTTCCCCGGCCCGGACAGCCCTTCGTCCTGCTACCTGCTGGAGGCGGAAGGGTTTCGCATGCTGCTCGACTTCGGCAACGGCGCGCTCGGCGCGCTCCAGAGGCACATCGGCCTGTACGACGTGGACGCGATATGCCTGTCCCACCTGCACGCCGACCACTGCCTGGACATGTGTCCCTACCACGTCGTGCGCACCTACTCCCCGGGGGGACCGCTGCCCAAGGTGCCGGTCCACGGTCCCGCCGGCACGCGGAAGCGGCTGAACGCGGCCTACGCCATGCCGGAAGAACCGGCGCTGGACACGGCTTTCGACTTCGTCGGGCTGGCCCCGGGGATGTTCGAGGTGGGCCCGTTCGAGGTGACGGCCGCGCTGATGAACCACCCGGTGGAGACCTACGGGTTCCGGGTGTCCTACGGCGGGCGCTCGGTGGTCTACTCCGGAGACACCGGGGAGTCGGCCGAACTGGTCAAGCTGGCCGCCGGAGCCGACGTGCTGCTGTGCGAGGCCTCGCTCCTGGACCGGCCCGGCCTCCCCACCGACCTGCACCTGAACGGCCGCCAGGCGGCCGAGCACGCGGCCAAGGCGGACGTGGAGACCCTGGTGCTGACCCACCTTGTGCCCTGGAACGACCGCGATCAGGTACTGGAGGACGCCTCCCGCGGCGGATTCGGCGGACGCATGGAGCTCGCGCGGAGCGGGGCCCGGTATGACCTAGGGTGAGCTCATGGCTCGTGCAGATGGACGTTCTCCCGATCAGCTCCGCCCCGTCACCATCACCCGTGGCTGGCTCGCCCACGCCGAGGGCTCGGTGCTCGTCGAGTTCGGCGGCACCAGAGTGCTCTGTGCCGCCTCCGTGCAGGACAGCGTGCCCCGCTGGCGCCGGGGCAGCGGGCAGGGCTGGGTCACGGCCGAGTACGCCATGCTGCCGCGCGCCACGAACACCCGCAACGACCGTGAGTCGGTGCGCGGGAAGATCGGCGGCCGGACGCACGAGATCTCCCGCCTGATCGGCCGCTCCCTGCGCGCCTGCGTCGACTACAAGGCCCTGGGCGAGAACTCGGTCATCATCGACTGCGACGTACTCCAGGCCGACGGCGGCACCCGCACCGCCGCGATCACCGGAGCCTACGTGGCCCTGGCCGACGCGGTCGCGTGGATGCGTGCGAGGAAGATGTGCGCCGGTGATCCGCTGATCGGGTCGGTCGCCGCCGTCTCGGTCGGCGTCGTCGGGTCGACGCCGATGCTCGACCTCTGCTACACCGAGGACGTCGCGGCCGAGACGGACATGAACGTGGTGATGACCGGCTCCGGCGAGTTCGTCGAGGTCCAGGGCACGGCCGAGGGCAAGCCGTTCGACCGCGACGCGCTGAACGAACTGCTCGACCTCGGGATCGCCGGGTGCTCGGAGCTCACCCGCATGCAGCGGGAGGCGCTGGCGTGAGCGAGCGAGCCGGCGGGCACAGCGGCATGCGAGCCGGTGGGCACGGCAGCGTGCGAGTGCGGTCGCCGAAGGAGGGCGCGTGAGCGAACGGAAGGTGGTCCTGGCCACCAGGAACGCCGGGAAGATCGTTGAGATGCGCCGGATCCTGGCCGACGCGGCGGTCGAGGTGGAGATCGTCGGGCTCGACGCGTTCCCCGAGATCGACGACGTCGCCGAGACGGGGCTGACCTTCGCCGAGAACGCCCTGCTGAAGGCCCACGCGGTCGCCAAGGAGTCGGGGCTGCCCGCGATCGCCGACGACTCCGGGTTGTGCGTCGACGCGCTGAACGGCATGCCGGGCATCTTCTCCGCCCGCTGGTCGGGCAGGCACGGCGACGACGAGGCCAACCTCCGGTTGCTGCTCGCCCAGGTGTCCGACGTGCCGGACGGCCACCGCGGCGCGCACTTCGCCTGCGCGGCGGTCCTGGCCCTGCCGTCGGGGGAGGAGCGGGTGGCCGAGGGCGCGCTGCGCGGCGTGATCGTCCGCGCTCCGCGCGGGACCAACGGCTTCGGCTACGACCCGATCTTCGTGCCCGAGGGCGAGAGCCGCACGACCGCCGAGCTGTCCCCCGGCGAGAAGGACGCCATCAGCCACCGGGGCCGCGCCTTCCGCGCTCTGGCCCCCCTGCTGCCGGAGATGCTCGGCTGACCGGGCGGAGCCGCCGCCTGCCGGAGGGCGGCCCGCGCCCGGTACGGCGGTCGTCGTAGCCGTGGCCGGTGCTGTGATCGGCACCGAGGTGGCCGGCACCGCCTGGCCGGCGCGGTTGTAATCGGCGCGTAAGATCCTGCGGCCCGCGACGGGCGTAGCGTCGGAGGTATGCACAGCAACAGGCGCATGCCCTCGTGGGCCGCGGCGCTGATCGGCCTGGTGTCCGGGGCGGTGGCGGTCGGGGTCTCCCTGCTCGCCGCGGGCCTGGTCAAGCCGTCGGCCTTCCCGGTCGTCGCCGTCGGCAACGCGGCCGTCGACCTCACTCCGGCGGCCCTGAAAGACTGGGCGATCCGCACGTTCGGTGAGAACGACAAGGTCGTCCTGCTCACCGGGGTCTTCGTCGTCCTCGCGCTCTTCGCCGCCGCGGTGGGCGCTCTGGCCGCTCGCGACATCCGCCGGGGCCTGGCGGGACTGGCCGTCTTCGGCCTTGTCGGCCTGGCCGCCGTGCTGACCCGCCCCGACGCCGCCGCGGTGGACGTCCTGCCGACGCTGGCGGGCGTCGGTGCCGCCGCGTTCGCCCTGCACCGGCTCACCCGCCGCGCGTTCGTCCCCGCCGACACCCCCGAGGGTGTCCCCGCCGGACTCGACGACGACCGTTGGCACGCTCCGGCGGAGCACACCTGGACGGAGCACACCTGGACGGAGCACACCTGGACGGAGCACGCCTCGGCGGAGCACGCCTCGGCGGAGCACGCCTCGGCGGAGCACGCCTCGGTGCCGGAGGACGCCCGCGCCGCGACCCCGGCTCCGGGCGCGTACGAAACGCGGCCGTGGGACACCGCGCCGCAGACCGGGCCGGAGCGCGCTGACCGGTACGACCCGCCGGTGCCGCCCGTCATGCGTGCCGGGGACGACCTGTACGCGTTCGACCGGCGCGCGCTGCTGACCGGCGCGCTCGGCGCCGCCGCCGTCGCCGGGGTGGGCGGCCTGGCCGGACGCCTGCTCTCGGGCCGGGCCGAGGTGGGCGTCGCCCGTGCCGGCATCGCGCTGCCCGAGCCCGCCACCCCGGCGGCCCCGCTCCCCGCCGGGGTCGACTTCAAAATCAAGGGACTGTCGCCGTTCGTCACCCCGAACGCCGACTTCTACCGGGTCGACACCGCTCTCGTGGTGCCCCAGGTCGACCCGGCCGACTGGACCCTGAAGATCCACGGCCTGGTCGACCGGCCCGTCGAGCTCACCTTCGCCGACCTGATGAAGCGCACCGTGACCGAGGCCGACGTCACGCTGTGCTGCGTCTCCAACGAGGTCGGCGGTCCCTACATCGGCAACGCGCGCTGGCTGGGCGTCAGCCTCGCCGACGTGCTGCGCGACGCGGGCGTGCAGAAGGGGGCCGACATGCTGCTCAGCACCTCCGCCGACGGCTGGACCTGCGGCACCCCGGTCGACGTCGTCCTCGACGGCCGCAACGCGCTGCTGGCCTTCGCGATGAACGGTGAGGCGCTCCCCATCGACCACGGCTTCCCGGTCCGCCAGGTCGTCCCCGGTCTGTACGGCTACGTCTCGGCCACCAAGTGGGTCACCGACATCAAGGTCACCCGCTTCGACCAGGACGAGGCCTACTGGACTCCCCGGGGCTGGTCGGCCAAGGGACCGATCAAGACCCAGTCGCGGATCGACCTGCCCCATGACGGCGCCACCGTCCGACCGGGACGCACCGTCATCGCGGGCGTCGCCTGGGCGCAGCACAAGGGGGTGGACGCCGTCGAGGTCCGCGTCGACCGGGGCCCGTGGCGCCAGGCCCGGCTGGCCGAGGCACCGACGGCCGACACCTGGCGCCAGTGGGTGATCGACGACTGGGACGCCACCCCGGGTACCCACACCATCGCGGTCCGGGCCACCGACGCGACCGGCTACACCCAGGTCGCCGACCGCGCCCCGGTCGCCCCCGACGGCGCCACCGGTTGGCACACCATCCGCGTCGAGGTCGCCTGAGAAGGGTGCGGCCGTACCCCGGCGTCCCGCTCGCCGCCCTCTTCCGGCAGGGACAGGTGAGTCCCTCCATCTGGTCAATTGGCCCACGCGGTGGACAGGGCCGCCCTAGCATCTGCCTCGCAGAAGTTCGGTGATGGGGGGCCTGTGAACGACTGGAGCTTGCCCGCGGGGGTCTACAACCCCGTCGTGACCGTGGACGGGCAGCGGTGGCGCGACTTCGAGCTGGAGATCCAGACCTCCGCCGTGGTGACGCCGCCGCGCGAGCGCCCGCGTGAGCGGCCGCGCGAGCGGGGACGCTGGGGGCCGACACGGCTGGACCTGTGCCGGCCCTACGGCGTGGCCGGCGGGCTGGCCAGGCCCGACCCGCAAACCGAGGACGACATGGTGCGGGCCGTTCCCGTCACCGAGCAGGGCACGCCGCGCCGCTTCCCCGACCCGCGCGGCATGTGGATCAGGATGATCAATGGAGCGGGTCCCGCGGACGACCCGTTCCGCGCGACCAACGCCGTCGACTGCGCGCTGTCGGCGCTCGCCACCTGGTACGGGGTGCCCACCGTGGCCGCGCCCCGGCGTCCCGAGTACGACCGCGTCGGCAGGCCGCTGCTCAGCGGTGAGGCCGGTGGCGTGGCCCGGGCGGAGCGATGGCTGGGGCAGCGTTTCCAGTACGTGGGGCAGGGGCGCCACTCCTACGTCCCGATCGCGCAAGCGCTGCTGGCCGGCGGGCACGGCTCCGCCGCGATCATCATCAACCGGTGGCCGGCCGGCGGAAGTCACGCGTGGAACGCGGTGAACTTCGACGGGGAGGTCATCTGGATCGACGCGCAGCGGGGCCACATGGCCGTCGAGCCGCCGTACGAATCGGTGACCGGCGTCTTCTGCGTCGTGATCGACAGAGAGGGGCGGCGGCTGTGAACCCGGACCAGGCCCGGGCCGTGGCGGAGGAGTACTTCAACGGGGTGCGCAGCCCCGGCTCCGCCGTCGAGATCAGGATCTATGCCTTCGCGGAGGGGTACGTCGCCTGGGCCAAGGAACCCGAGCCCGACGATCCCGGCGTCCTTCCCGACACGGTCGGCGCCGGGTGCATCGTCATCGACAGGGCCACCGGCGAGATCGTCATCCGCCCCCTGCTCAACCCCGAGACCGTGGCCGAGCAGTGGCCGGGGCGCCGCCCTCGTTGACGACGTCCCGGCCACCAGACGTCCCGATCACCAGATGTCCCGGCCACGAGATGTCCCGATTACCAGACATCTCGGCCACCAGATGTCCCGGCTGCGAGATGTCCGGTTACCAGACGTTGCGGCCACCAGATGTCCCCGTCGCCGGGCGCTCCGATGTTTCGGCCACCCGGCACCGTGGTCATCCCGTACCTGGCCGTCCGGCGTCCCGGTCACCGGGTGCTTCCGTGCCTGATGACGGCCGCGGGCACCCGGCGGCCGTCCGATGCCCGGCCGCCGGATGTTCGGGCACCCGGCCCGCCGGCGCGGCGGCCTCACCCGCTCGCGAGCGAGTCCACGATGGACGCGCGTGCCGCGCGGCGGGCCGGCAGCACCGCGGCGAGCACCCCGGCCAGGCCGGACAGCGCCACGAACGCGAGGATCTGCGGGGCCGGCAGCCGGAACACGACGTCATCGCTCATCGTCTGCGCCGCGACCCAGCCGAACACGATGCCCAGGACCACGCCGACCAACGCGCCGATGAGGCCCAGGACCAGCGCCTCGACGGAGAGCATGTGCCGCAGCTGGGACCTGGTCAGCCCGAGCGCCCGCAGCAGCGCCGACTCGCGGGTCCGCTCGTGCACCGAGAGCGAGAGCGTGTTGGCGATGCCCAGCAGGGAGATGAGGACCGCCAGGCCCAGCAACCCGGTGATGACCATCAGCATCATGTCGAGCGACTCGTCGAACTGGCCGCGCACCTCCGTCGAGCTGATGACCTTGGCCGTCGGGTAAGGCCGGGTCGCCGCCTCGACCACCTTGAGGGCCCGGTCCGGATCGATGCCGTCCCGGTAGTTGACCATCACCCGGCTGTCGCCGACCCCGCTGAAGTAGCGATCGAACTCCCGCTCGGGGACGGTCACGCCGGGCAGGCCGGAGTCCCCGTCGGAGACGCCCACGACCGTGAGGGCGACCGTTCCCGCCTTCGCCGTCCGCACGGTGATCCGGTCGCCGGCGCCGACCCCGAACCGCTCGGCCAGGTGGTCGGCGACGAGCGCGGTGCCCGGCTTGAGCAGGCCCAGCGAGCCCGTGTCGAGCTTCGGGGCGAAGTCCGCGGCCGCGGTGAACGTCCCCACCTCATGCTTCCCGCCGCCGGTCCCGGCGCCCTTGCCGACCGCGGCGAGAGTCTCCCGGAAGGCCACGACCGAGGTCAGCTCGGGCCGGGTCCGCAACTCCTCGGCGATGGTCCGGGGCAGGCTGGAGTCGCGCTCCTGGGTCTGGACCATGTAGTCGACCGGGAACTGCTCGTCCAGTTGCTTGGTGTAGGTCGCCCGCGCGGTGACGGTGACGACGGAGATGACGGTCATCAGCGTCACGCCCACGGTGAGCGCCACGGTGGTGGTGGCGGACCGCTTCGGGTTGCGCCGGGAGTTCTCCACGGCCAGCCGGCCGGGCACCCCGGAGAGCTTGGCCGGCACCCAGCCCGCGAAGGCGGACAGCGGTTTGACGATCACAGGTCCGAGGGTCAGCACCCCGAGGAAAACAAGCGTGCTGCCGGCCATGACCACCAGGAGGGCGGTCTCGCCGTGCTCCATGGTCAACCCGGCCACCGTGGTGCCCACGCCCGAGATCAGGAACAGCGCCGCGACTATCACCCGTACGAGACCGGCCCGGAACGTCTGCTCCTCCACCTGCGAGCGCAGCGCCGCGATCGGGGCCACCCTCGTCGCCGACCGCGCGGGGAGCAGCGCCGCGCCGATCGTGACCGCCAGGCCGATGACCAGGCCGAGGGCGATGGTGCGCGGGGTCAGGGCCGCGGTCGTCACGGGCAGCGGCGCGTCGAACGCGGCGAGCACGCTGAGCGCCCCCGCGCCCATGCCGTAGCCGAGCAGCAGGCCCGCCACCGAGGAGAGCAGGCCGACCACGGCCGACTCCAGCAGGATCGAGCCGAAGACCTGCCCGCGGGTCGCCCCGATGCACCGCAGCAGCGCCATCTCGCGGGTCCGCTGGGCGACCAGGATGTTGAAGGTGTTGTAGATGACCAGCGCGGCCACGAACATCGCCACCGCGCCGAACAGCAGCAGGCCCATGGTGAGGAAACCGCTGTCGGCGCCGTTGGCCTTCGCCATGTCCGCCGCGAACCGTTCACCGGTGAGGACCTGGTAGTCCGCGCCGACGGCCGCGGCCACCGCGTCGCGCAGCCTCTCCTGCGTGACACCCTCGGCGGCGGCGACGTCGATCGCGCGGAACCCCTGCTGCCCGGTCATCTCCCTGGCCGTGGCGGTGGTGTAGCCCACCGCGCCCGTGTAGCCGATCTCCTGGTCCAGGCCGACGTCGAACAGGCCGACCAGCGTGAACCGGTGCTGGGCGTTCCTGTGGTCGAGCACCGTGATGGTGTCGCCGATCTTGAATCCGCGCGTCCTGGCGGTCCCCTCGTCGAGCACGGCCTGCGTCGCGGTTACCGGGGCGGCGCCACTGACGATCACGGTGCGGTTCAGCGGTCCCTCCGGCAGGGAGATGCCCGCCGTCGGGTAGTCGCCGGCCGCCTTGCCGTCCTTGCCGATCAGCGCGGACGTGCCCCGCACCAGCCCCTGGGCGTCGGCCACGCCGTCCACGGCGCGGATCTTCTCCAGGGTCGCCTCCGGGACGGTCGGCACCCGTCCCCTCTCCCCGCTCGGCAGGGGGAGCACGGCGACGTCGATCTTGTCGGCCGCCGCGGAGAACGTCTGGGTGAAGCCCTTCTCGATGGTGTCGGTGAGCACGAACGTGCCCGCGATGAAGCCCACCCCGAGCGCGATCGCCAGCGAGGTCAGCGCCAGGCGCAGCCGGTGCGCCCGCAGCCCGGCCAGGGTCGTCCTCAGCACCTCACGCCTCCAGCTTCATCAGCGTGTCCAGCACGGACTGCGGCGTCGGCCGGGACAGTTCGCTGACCAGCAGGCCGTCGCGGAGGAACACCACGCGGTCGGCGTACGAGGCCGCCACCGGGTCGTGGGTGACCATCACGATCGTCTGGTCCAGTTCGCGCACCGAGGTGCGCAGGAAGGACAGCACCTCGGCGCCGCTGCGCGAGTCCAGGTTGCCGGTGGGCTCGTCGGCGAAGATGACCTGCGGCTTGCTGATCAGGGCGCGGGCCACCGCGACGCGCTGCTGCTGCCCCCCCGACAGCTCGGTCGGCCGGTGACCGAGCCGGTCACGCAGGCCCACGGTCTCCACGACCCGGTCGAACAGGTCCTGGTCGGCCTGGCGCCCGGCGATCTCCAGAGGGAGCCGGATGTTCTGCTCGGCCGTCAGCGTCGGCAGCAGATTGAACGCCTGGAAGATGAAGCCGATCCGCTCGCGGCGGAGCAGGGTGAGCTGCTTGTCGCCGAGCCCGGTCAGCTCCACGTCGCCGATGTGCACCTGGCCGCCGCTGACCGTGTCCAGCCCGGCCAGGCAGTGCATCAGCGTGGACTTCCCGGACCCGGACGGTCCCATGATCGCGGTGAAAGCGCCCGTCGAGAACGAGACATCGACCCCGCGAAGCGCGTGCACGGCCGCGTCCCCCTGGCCGTACACCTTGGTGAGGCCCCTGGCCGTCACGGCCGGCACCGTCGTCTCCCGCGCGTTCCAGGCGCCGGCCTCTCCGGTGATGGTCACGTCAGTTCTCCTCGGCAACGTATGCGTTATGACGGAAAAACGCTATTGCTGAGATGATTGGGGTTCATCGGACTACAGGACGGAGTTGTCCTCAGCCGTAAGACGCCCCGGAACCGGCCACCGCCACCTCCGTCGCACCCCCGCCTCGGCCATTCGGCCGAGACGGGCGATCCACCCGCCACCCGCGGCCGCCCGCCGTCACCCGGTCACCGGGCCCCGACCGGCGCGGGGCGCGGAACCGGCCGGGAACATCCGCCGCAGCCCACCGTGATCACCTACCGGCGGGGCCGGGCATGACGATCCACCGGCCCGGCGCAGTCACCCGCCGTACGAGCGGGTCAGCCGCCGGAATGCGGGGTCACGAGCCCCGACTCGTAGGCGTACACGACGACCTGCGCCCTGTCCCGCAGGTTCAGCTTGGCCAGCACCCGGCCCAGGTGCGTCTTCACCGTCGCCTCCGCCAGGTCCAGCCGTCCGGCGATCTCCAGGTTCGACAGGCCGCGGGCCACCAGCACCAGCACCTCCCGCTCCCGGGCCGTCAGCCCTGACAGCGCCGCGGGCTCGGATGCCCCCGGAGAGGGAAGGTGCACGGCGAAGCGCTCCAGCAGCCGTCGCGTCGTGCTCGGCGCCACCACCGCGTCCCCGCTGTGCACCGAGCGGATCGCGCTCACCAGGTCGGAGGGCGGGACGTCCTTCAGCAGGAAACCCGAGGCCCCCGCCTTCAGCGCCGCGAACGCGTAGTCGTCCAGGTCGAAGGTGGTCAGGATCAGCACCCGGGGCCCACCGGGCACCGAGCAGATCAGGCGCGTCGCCTCCACCCCATCCATCACCGGCATGCGCACGTCCATCAGCACCACGTCGACCGGGGTCGTCCGGACGCCCTCCACGGCGGCGGCCCCGTCACCCGCCTCCGCGACGACCTCGATGCCCGGCTGCGCACCGAGCACCATGCGGAACCCGGTACGCAGCAGTTGCTGATCGTCGACCAGCATCACGCGGATCGGCCCGTCGCTCAAGCCGCCCTGCCCGTCCCGGTCTCCCCGATCGGCAGCCGCGCCACCACCCGGAACCCGCCGCCGGCCAGCGGACCGGCCTCCACGCTCCCGCCGAACATCGCCGCCCGCTCCCGCATGCCGACCAGCCCGTGCCCACCCTCACGTCCCGGCGCCGCCGCACCGCAGCCGTCATCGGTCACCCGCAAGAGCACCTCCCGCGCGCCGTACTCCATCTCCACCGTGGCCCTGCTCCGCGGGCCACCGTGTTTGAGGGTATTGGTCAGCGCCTCCTGCACGATCCGGTAGACCGTCAGCTGCTCACCCTCCGGCAGCTCCTGCGGCGCCCCCGTCACCCGGAAGTCCACCGGCAGCCCCGACCCCCGCACCTGCGCCACCAGGTCGTCCAACTGCGACAGCCCCGGCTGCGGGGTGTACTCCTGCGGCGCGTCCCCGGCCCGCAGCACGCCCACCAGCCGCCGCATCTCCGCCAGCGCCCTGCGGCCGGTGAGCGAGACCGCCCGCATCGCCTCGCGGGCCTGCTCCGGCTCGTGGTCGATCGCGTAACTCGCCCCGTCGGCCTGAACGATCATCACGCTCACGTTGTGCGCGACCACGTCGTGCAGCTCCCGGGCGATCCTGACCCGCTCGGCCGCCGCGGCCAGCCTGGCCTGCTGGTCGCGCTCGTACTCGGCCCGCTCGGCGCGCTCCTCCAGGCCCTCCAGGTAACGGCGCCGGGTGCTCGCGTAGATCCCGGTGATCCATATCGCCACGGTCACCACCGACGCGCTGGCGAAAGCCCGCAGGTCGATCCCCGTCCTGGGGTGCCAGAAGGCCAGCAGCAACCCCAGCTCGCCCACCAGGCCCGCCCCCACCGCCCAGCGCGTCGCGCAGCGCGACACCACCCCGTACATGGCGATCAGCACCGACAGGTCGAAGAACAGCAGCTGCACGCCCAGCAGCCACTGGACGAAACAGACCAGCGAGACGACCACGAACACCGTGATGGGCTGCCTGCGCAGCCAGAACAGCGGCACCGTCAGAAGGACGCCGAGCAGCAGGAACCCCGAGAAGTCCAGCTCCGGGCTGAACCTGCGTGCCCCGTCCTCCATCCCGATGGTCCACACGTTGGACAGCGAGAAGAGGAGGAACGGCGCCAGCCACAGCGCCTCCACGATCCCGGAATGGCGCCGGCCCCAGGCGCGTACTCTGCCGAACACGTCACCACACTACGAAAGGCGCGGATCGGCGGCCTTCCCCCGGGAGGTGGAGGTGATGTACGACCCAGGTCGCACACCCGGTACGACTTACAGGGCTCTTACCACCCCTTTGGCACCATTGTCACTGGGAGCGCCCTTCGGGGCGAGTAAAGGGAGAAATGTTTGTGGCGACCGATCACAACGACACCGGGTCGGGCGGTGCGGAGGAGGCACCGTCCGGCCCGGTGGCCTGAGAGGGCGGGGCCGTCCCGGCGGATCCTACGACGGTGCCCCACGGCTCGGGGTCCCGTCGGCGCCGCGCTCACCGAAAGCGGCGGCGTGGTCTTCCGCGAGGCAGCGCTCACGGAGCAATCGAATCGCCTCGCGTATCGCTGCGGATCTCGATGTGGCGCGTTTTTGATTAACGTATTCTTCGACGAATAGTGCGTCCTGCGGAGAAAGTGTCACGCTGACGGTCACCGACTTGAGGGTGACGGCCCGGATCTGGGGATATCTGTGGGGCCGGTGGGATTCGAACCCACCCTGGCACGGACCTAAACCGTGTGTCTCTACCGCTGGACTACGGCCCCTTGACTTCCCTGCGAAATTATCTGTCTGTGAATGGCAGTTCGGGCAGAGGAAGCGCAGATTCTCTTTTCTGTTGTCCAGCCAGTCGCCATTGATGTGATCGACATGGAGTATCAATGACCGGCCTTGCCAGACGCCCTCGATCTTACATCCCGCGCAGCGGTACGGCATCCCGGCCGTGACCAGGCTGCGTCTGAGCTGTCTCGGGTTCGGGCGGGAGCTGCCCTCCGGTCGCAGGACGAGAATCCGTTCCGGCCGGCGGCGCCGCGGCGAAGGCCGCCCCTTGTTCGGGGCAACCCTGTGGAAATGCGAGGTGTCGATCCCGAAGCGCTTCAGCTGGCGGCTGATGTGGGCGTGGTTGCCGCCCGCGACGGTGATGCCGAGGTGGCGCAGGACGCCGGCGATGCTCAGGGAGCCGGCCGCGGCCTCGGCCAGCATTTCGGGGGTGTACTTGTACTTGGCGGGCATGCCCCAAGTCTATGAAATGGGAATGACAATTCTTGGGGCATGCGCACGTCATATCAAGTCGCATTGAGTGGCGACAAAAGGTATTCAGTCGAGGCCCAGTTCGCGGCGGAGGCGAGCCACGTGGCCGGTCGCCTTCACGTTGTAGAGAGCCTTCTCGATCTTACCGTCGGGGTCGATGACGAAGGTGGAACGGATCACCCCGACGGTGGTCTTGCCGTACATGGTCTTCTCGCCGTAGGCGCCGTAGGCCTTGTGGACCTCCAGGCCGGGGTCCGACAGGAGCGGGAAGGTCAGGGCGTCGCGCTCGGCGAACGTGGCGAGCTTCTCCGGGCTGTCCTTCGACACACCGAGCACCGCGAAGCCGGCCGAGGCCAGCGAGGCGAGGCTGTCGCGGAAGTCGCAGGCCTGCTTGGTGCAGCCCGGCGTCATCGCGGCGGGATAGAAGTAGAGGATGACGCGCTTGCCGCGGTACGACTCCGGCGAGATGGTGCTGCCGTCGGCGGCGGGGAGCGTGAAGTCCGGGGCGGCGTCGCCCGGCTCGAGTTTCATGTGGTTCCTCCGAGGAATCGTTCCCAGGTCAACTTACCGGCCGGGCCCACGTGCCGTGGGAGGGCCGGACCTGACACACTGATCGATGTCAGGGGGTACGAGAGGAGAGCCATGGCGGACACCGATCCCGCGGAGTTGGAACGGCAGATCGAGCGCACGCGCGCTGAACTGGCCCGGACGGTGGACGCCATCGTGGATCGGGTGAGCCCCAAGCGCGTCACGGAGCGCGGGATGGCCAAGGTCAGGGCGAACGCGGAGCACCTCGTCACGCAGGTCGGCGACCTGGTGGCGGGTGCGGCGGGGCCGAGGCCGGCCAAGCTGGAGGGCGAGCCCGACGACCTGTGGGCGGACGAGCGGCCGGACCTGGCGCCGATCCTGATCGGTGTGGGTGTGGCGCTGGCGCTCGGCGCGGTGGTCATGTTGTGGCGCCGCCGCCGGTGACGGCCGCCCCCGCCGGGGCCGTCTGTCCTGCTTGAACGCTCTGCCGGATCCATCTGTCCTGCCTGGACGCTCTGCCGGATCCGTCGGTCTTTCCTGAATGCTTCGCCGGGTTCGTTTGCCCTGCCTGAATGTTCCGCCGGGCCCGGCGCGGGGCCCGGCGTCGGGCCCGTCCCCCGGGTGACGACGGGCCCGTCCCTCACCCCCTCCCGTAGGGGCGAGCGTGACCCGGAAATGAGTAGGGGTCTACTCATGTGACTTCTCCCTTGCTCGCAGAACATCGCGAGTAGGTGAAAAGGAGGAGTAACCCCATGAAGCTCATCATTCGTACGGCGATCGCACTGGCGGCGACGACCGGGCTCGCGCTGACCGCGGCTCCGCCGGCCCTCGCCGCGGCTCCGGTGTCGGCCTCCCGCGACTACGACGACACCTTCGAGCAGGAGTCCGCCAACGGCCTGGCCACGGTGGAGGGGGAGTACGCGGTCGAGGGGGACGACGAGGAGGACAACAGCTTCGTGCTGGAGGGTGACCTGTACGACGGTGACGACCGGACCCTCCGCCAGGGGGGTAGGTGCGCCTACTTCGAGGTTCAGGTCGCCTCGGCCGAGCACGGGCAGTGGCGGCGGGCCAAGCGCGTGAAGCTGTGCAGCTACGACGAGACCAAGCACTTCCGGGTCGCGGCGTACGACGTGGCCGCCGTGCGGGTGAAGACCTGCCAGGTGAGCTACCGCGGCTGGACGACCTCCCGGTGCAGCAGGTGGTACCGGCTGGACCTGGGCTTCTGAGGCCGCCGGCGGGATCCCCGCACGGGTGCGCGGCGCCGCCCGGTCCACGGGGGCGGCGGCACCGGGATCCGGCGGGGCGGGAGCACGGGGCGGGCATCCGCGGGAAGCCGGTGGGTGTCCGCCCTCGCGGTTCGGCGGCCCGTGCGCTCCGAGAGCGCGGGGCTCCGAAGGGTGCGCGGGGGCCGGGGCGGTCAGAGGAACGTGCGGCCCTCGCCGCGGTAGGTGGGGACCTCCGCCACGACCTCGTCGCCGTCGATCAGGTGCAGACCGGCGAAGCGTTCGCACAGCTCGCCGGCTTTGGCGTGCCGGAACCAGACGCGGTCGCCGATGCGCAGGTCCTCGGCGGCCTGGCCGATCAGCGGGGTCTGGACCTCCCCGGCGCCCTCGTCGGCGTCATAGCGCAGCCCGCACGGCAGGTAGGGCTGGGGCAGGCGGTCGCGACCCGGTTTGCCCGAGGCGAGGTAGCCGCCGCCGAGGACGGTCACGACGCCGACGGCGGGGCGGCGGACGACGGGCAGGGCGAACAGGGCGGCGGGTCTGCCGGTGAAGTTCCGGTAGAAGTCGAACAGGCGGGGATGGAAGAGACCCGACCCGGCGGCGATCTCGGTGACGGCCCGCTCGCGGGCGGTCTTCTCGATGCTTCCGGTGCCGCCGCCGTTGACGAACTCCAGGTCGGTGATCTCACGTACGGCCCGGACGATCCGGCCCCTGCGGACGATCAACTCGCGCTGGGAGCCGGCCTGCATCCAGCGGATGGCCCGGGTGAGCGCCGGGTGGCCGGGCGCGTCGTCACCGATGCCCGCGATCTGCGCCTCGTACGCCATCAGGCCGACCAGGCGGAACCCGGGCCGCTTGGCGATCTCGGTGGCGAGGTCGGCGGCCTGGTCCGGCTCGCGGATGGGGGAGCGGCGGGCACCGGCCCGGAACCTGCCGCCGAGGGCCACGAAGCCGGCGTCGACGTCCATGCACACCCGGATCTCGTGCCGGTCGCGGACGCCGGCGGCCGAGTCGATGACGTCGAGGTGCTCGGCCCGGTCGACCATGACCGTGATCTCCTGCGCGGCGCGGGGGTCCGCGGCCAGTTCGGCCAGCGCCGCCCGGTCGGCGGTGGGATAGGCGACCAGCACGTCCCGCATTCCGGTGGAGACCAGCCAGAGGGCCTCGGGCAGGGTGAAGGCCATGATCCCGGAGAAGCCGTCCAGGGCGAGGACGCGTTCCAGGACGGCCCGGGACCTGATGGATTTGCTGGCGACCCGGATCGGCTTGCCCCCGGCCCGCGCGACCATCGAGTCGGCGTTGGCTCGCAGCGCCCGCAGATCGAGGACGGCGAACGGGGGGTCGAGGTGCGCGGTGGCACGGTCGTAGCGCAGGCGGTCGTCCATGGCGGCAGCATAACTCGGCGAGAAGGAACATGAGTAGAGTTCATATTTCTTGTCCGGCGATCAACGCTCCATCAGGAGGGTGCCAAGATCGGGCAAGTGGGCGGGGAAGACCCGCTCCGATCCCGCCGGAACGCGTACACATGATCGAATGACGACTACTCTCCAGGACATCGTTACGGGCACGGGGAGCGGTGGCGGCGGGACGGGCCGGGCGGGCGGCGAGCACCTGCACGTGGTGCGCCGCAGGTCGGTGCGGTTGCTCAGGCCGGCGAGGACCGCGGTGGGTGTGCCGGTGGCGCTCGCCGTGTCCACCGCCCTGTGTGTCGTCGCCGCGGTGATCGTCGGCCTGCTGATGGGCTCGCCGGTCGGGCGGGTGCCCTACCGGCGGCTGGTCGCCGGGGCCGGCGCGTGGCACTGGTCCGATCCCGTCACGTTCGCCGGGGCGGGACTCGCGATCCTGGCGGGGCTGGCGCTGCTCGGGCTCGCCGCGGTGCCGGGCCGCCCCCGGCTGGAGCCACTGGAGTCCGCCGATCCGCTGATGGTGATCGGCATGACCAGGTCCGGTCTGCGCCGCACACTCCGGGCGGCGGCCGAATCCGTGGACGAGGTGGACCGGGCCCGGGTCCGGCTCGCGTCCAGGATCGTCGAGGTCACCGTGTTCACCGGCGCCGAGCGGAGCGGACCGGTGCTGCGCCGGGTCGGGGTGGCCGTGGGTGACCGGCTGACGGCGCTGGGCGCGATGTGCGCGGGCGAGGTCGTCGTGCGGCTGCGCAGGCGGGGGATCTGATGCGGCCGTATGTGGGCAACCGGATCGGCCTGGCCCTCACCGGTGTGGCGCTCACCGGCGCGGGCGGCTACGCGTTCCTGCGGGGCCGGGGCGACCTCCCCGGGCAGGCGCGCGCGGACCGGATCGTGGGCAGGGGGCTGCCCGGCTGGCTGGCCGCGCACCCCTGGCTGGGGTGGTTGGCGGCGCTGCTCCTGGTGCTGCTGGCGCTGCTGGCGCTGCGGTGGTTGCTACACGCCCTGGGATGGGGGAGGTGGGGCCGGCGGACCGGGACGGGCACCGCCGTGCTCGGTGTTGCCCTTAAAGAAGTCGAAGGGCTCACCCGCATTCGCGTCCGGCACGTACGGAACGAGCGGCTGCGTATCTCGGTGAGCTGCGCGCCCGGGGACGACGTCGGAAAACTCGTGACGCGGCTCAACAGGGACGCCGTCGGCAAGGTCCGCCGGGCGCTGGGCGACGCCGAACTCGGCGCGATGGTCCGGCTGCACGTCCGGCGCCGCTGACCTCTCCCGCGGCCCGCCCGGCTCCGGGACCGCCCCGGCCGCCCGGGAGGGCTCCTCGTCCCGTACGCCGAACGCCAGCCCCGCGGCGAGGCAGACCAGCGGGAGGGCGGGGACGACGTAGCGGTGGTCGAAGGCCGCGATGAAGGGCGGCAGGGCCAGCAGCATGACGCCCGCCGCCCACGGCAGCAGCACCGGGCCACCGAGCCGCCGGGCCCGGAGCAGCACGCCGACCAGGCCGACCAGCAGGATCACCGCCAGGAACGGGCCGCGCAGGAAGCCGTTCTCCTGGTAGGCGCGCAGCCAGCCGGCGTACGGCTCGACCAGCGAGGGCGCCCCGGAGGCGCCCTGGTAGGCCACGGTGATCTCCTCGGCGGTCTTGCCCTGCGAGGCGCCGCCCTTGGGGAAGGGCCGCGCGGTGTCCGGGAAGACGTAGGCGCTCTGCGGGCCGGGGGTCGGGTAGACCCGTCTGGTCCAGTCGAAGATGTGCGCCACGTCCACCAGACCGGTCCGGAGGAAGTCGAGAGGCTGGGCCAGGATCGCCTGGGTGGCGAAGGCGCCGGCGAGCCGGTCGCGCTCGGCCCAGCTCCCCTTGACCTTGTTCAGCGGTGAGGAGCCGTCCCAGATGTAGAGCGGCGGTGCCGCGCGCCCGTTCACCGGCTCGGTGGGGCACAGCGCCGCCTCCGGGCCGGCCGGTTTGATCACGGCGCAGTCGGCGAAGGTCATCGTGCGCGCCCACAGGAACGCGTTGCCCCGGGTCAGCCCGAAGGTCCCGTGCTCGGACCTGAACCAGACGGCGTACGAACCCAGGCCGATCGCCGCGGCCAGCGTGGCGGCGACGACCGCCCGCCAGGAGGCCCGGCGGATCACCAGGCAGGCCAGCACGACGGCGATCAGCGGCAGGCCGATCGTCCGGGTGACGGTCGCCGCGGCCAGCAGCAGCCCGGCGAGCGCCGCCACCCAGGCCGCGGGCCGCCGGCGCCACAGCAGCAGCGTGATCGCCAGCACCGCCAGGAACTGGAAGAGCAGGTCCGCCATGACGAGGTGTTCGAGCTGGATCTGGTGGGCGTCCAGCAGCACCGGCAGCGCGGCGAGCGTGGCCCCCCAGCCGGGCAGCCTGCCCAGGCGGCGCAGCAACACGTAGACGCAGACGGCCACGGCCAGCCCGAGCAGGTGCTGGACCACGACCACGGCCTGGACGCTGGACAGCGGGCGCAGCGCCCACAGCAGGAGCGAGTAGCCCGAGGGGCGGGACTCCATGGGGCGGGGCGCGAGCCCCGCGTTCAGGTAGACGAAGGAGTCGGCCCAGAACCACAGGGCCGGCCGGTAGCCCAGCACGGCCAGGGCCCGCAGCCCGCCGCCGGTCAGCAACGCGACCAGGAACAGCCAGTGCGCGCCGAGGAAGCGGAGCGCGCGGCGCGTGCCCGAGGGCCTCGGCGAGCGGTGCGAACGGCCTGAACGGCTCACCGGGCGTGCTGCCGTCACCACCACGACCTCCCGAGTCCCGCGGATACGGCCACCCAGCATAGGCGCGGGACCCCGGAACCCTGTACGGGATGAGAAATCTGCCGGGAATCGCACGGTCGAGCTTTCCCGGTCCCGGGTCTACTCGTAGTGGTAGCGGGCCTGCAGGATCAAGGTACCGCTCGACGGGTCGGTCAGCACTCGATGACGTTCACCGCGAGGCCGCCGCGGCTGGTCTCCTTGTACTTGTCCAGCATGTCGCGGCCGGTGTCGCGCATCGTCTTGATGGCCTTGTCCAGCGAGACGAAGTGCCGGCCGTCACCGCGCAGCGCGATCCTGGCCGCGGCGATGGCCTTGATCGAGGCCACCGCGTTGCGCTCGATGCACGGGATCTGGACCAGGCCGCCGATCGGATCGCAGGTCAGGCCGAGATTGTGCTCGATGCCGATCTCGGCGGCGTTCTCGACCTGCTCGGGGGTGCCGCCCAGCACCTCGGTGAGCCCGGCGGCGGCCATCGAGCAGGCCGAGCCGACCTCGCCCTGGCAGCCGACCTCGGCGCCGGAGATGGAGGCGTTCTCCTTGAACAGCACGCCGATCGCGCCCGCGGTCAGCAGGAAGCGGACCGCGCCCTCGTCGTCGGCGTCGGGGATGAAGCGGTCGTAGTAGGTGAGCACCGCGGGGATGATGCCCGCGGCCCCGTTGGTGGGGGCGGTGACGATCCGGCCGCCCGCGGCGTTCTCCTCGTTGACCGCGAGGGCGAACAGCGAGACCCAGTCCATCGTCTGGAGCGAGTCCTTCTCCTGCGACTCGGCCCGCAGTTGCCGGTGGAGCTGGTGGGCGCGGCGCCGGACCTTCAGGCCGCCGGGCAGTACGCCCTCCTTCTCGATGCCCCGCCGCACGCACTCCTTCATGACCTGCCACAGGGTGAGCAACCGGGCGCGGATCTCGGCCTCGGTGCGGCCGAAGGCCTTCTCGTTCTCCAGCATCAGCCCGGAGATCGACAGTCCGGTCTCCGCGCAGTGGCCGAGCAGTTCGGCGGCCGTGGTGAAGGGGTGGGGCAGGACGGTGTCGTCGGCCTTGATGCGGTCGGCCCCGGTGGCGTTCTCGTCGACGACGAACCCGCCGCCCACCGAGTAGTAGATCTTCTCGCGGAGTGTCTCGCCGTTCTCCGCGAAGGCGGTGAAGCGCATGCCGTTGGGGTGATGGGGCAGCGAGATCTTCCGCTCGAAGACGAGGTCGTCGCCGACGACGAACGGGATCTCGTGGGTGCCGTACAGGCGGACGGTGCCGGAGGCGCGCATGGCGGCCAGCCGCTCGTCGACCGCGTCGACGTCGACGAGCTCCGGCTTCTCGCCGGACAGGCCGAGCAGCACGGCCTTGTCGCTGCCGTGGCCCTTGCCGGTCAGGCCGAGCGAGCCGTACAGAACGGCCTGGACGCGGGCGGTCTTCTCCAGGAGACCGTCCCGGTCGAGGCCGCGCACGAACTTGTGGGCGGCGGCCATCGGGCCGCCGGTGTGCGAGCTGGACGGGCCGATTCCGATCTTGAAGAGATCGAAGACACTGATCGTCATCGAATTCCTCCAGCGGGGAACCCCGGCACCGGCCGGGGGAAGTCAATATGTCCGGTCCCTCACCTCGCCCCGGCCGCGCACGCCCGGAGGACGCGCGCGGCCGCGGCGCGGGCGGGGATTCCTACGACTCACCCGAGGTGAGCGCGGTGTACTCCTCGGCCGACAGCAGGTCGTCGGGGGTGCCTTCGAGGCGTACGCGGAACAGCCAGCCATCCCCGTACGGGTCGTTGTTGATCAGCGAGGGGTCGTCCACGGCGGCCTGGTTGATCTCGACCACCTCTCCGCCGACCGGGGCGAAGATGTCGCTCACCGACTTGGTCGACTCGACCTCGCCGACCGCGTCGCCCGCGGCGACGGTCGCGCCGACCTCGGGCTGGATCTGCACGTAGACCACTTCACCCAGCGACTCCGCGGCGAAGGCGGTGATGCCCACGGTGATGGTGCCGCCGTCCTCGACGCCGGAGACCCACTCGTGTTCCTTGGTGTACTGCAGGTCCTCGGGAATGATGCTCACTTTTTCCTCCTGTAGAACGGAAGCTCCACCACGTCGACCGGCTCGTGGCTGCCCCGGATGTCGACGGCCAGTCCTTCCGCCGCCGTGCTGTCCACATAGGCCATGGCGATGGGCCGGCCCAGGGTCTGCGAGGGCGCCCCGCTGGTGACCGTCCCGACGACGGTGCCGTCACCGGCGGCCACCACCGGGTAGCCGTGCCGGGGCACCCTGCGGCCGGTCGCGACCAGGCCGACCAGGCGGCGGGCCGGCGGGACGTCCTTGAGCGCTTCGAGGGCGGCCCGGCCGACGAAGTCACCCGGCTTGTCAAACCTCACCACACGGCCCAGCCCGGCGTCGAACGGGGTCAGGTCGGCCGAGAGTTCGTTGCCGTAGAGCGGCATGCCCGCCTCCAGGCGGAGGGTGTCGCGCGCGGACAGCCCGGCGGGGATAAGCCCGTGCGGCGCCCCGGCCTCGGTGAGCGCGGCCCAGAGCGGTTCGGCGTCCTCGGCCGCGACGAACAGCTCGAAGCCGTCCTCCCCGGTGTAGCCGGTGCGGGCGATGAGGGCCTCGCGGCCGGCGACGGTGGCGGGCAGGCCCGCATAGTACTTCAGCCCGGCCAGGTCGGCGTCGGTGAGCCCGGCCAGGATCTCCGCCGAGCGCGG
The DNA here is from genome assembly GCF_039534445.1 of Streptosporangium fragile. Classification (NCBI taxonomy): domain Bacteria; kingdom Bacillati; phylum Actinomycetota; class Actinomycetes; order Streptosporangiales; family Streptosporangiaceae; genus Streptosporangium; species Streptosporangium fragile. The sequence continues at coordinate 21,993 of NZ_BAAAVI010000010.1, forward strand.
CCCCTGGACCGCGACCAGCGCGTACCGTTCGGAGCGGTCGTCCACCGCGGCGTCGAAGCCCTTGGCCCGCTCGGTCAGCTCGGCGGCGACACGCGGGTAGTTGGAGGCGTTGGCGACGACCATGAACTCCTCGGGGGCCAGGCGGTAGACGATCAGGTCGTCCAGCACGCCGCCCTCGGCGTTGACGATCATCGTGTAGCGGGCCCGGCCCGGCTCCAGGGCGGACAGGTGGCCGACCAGCGCGTAGTCGAGCGCCTCGGCGGCCTGCGCGCCGGTTACGAAGATCTCCCCCATGTGGGACAGGTCGAACAGGCCCGCCGCCTGGCGGACCGCGTTGTGCTCGGCGGACTCTCTGCCGTAGCGGAGCGGCATCAGCCAGCCAGCGAAATCGGTCAGCGTCGCGCCGAGCGACTCGTGGACGCCGCGCAGCGGCGTGGGTCGGGACATGTTCGCACCTCAGGCAAGGGTCGGATGAGAGCATCCTCCCCCTCTGTCATTGATGCCTGAGAGCTTCGCCCGGTTTTTGCCGGACTTTCACCTTCGGCGAGGTCCTGGGACCTGCTTTCCAGAGGGCACCTACCCGCACGGTCCTTTGCCTTGAGAGGTTCGCGGGGAGGGCTTGCTCCTTCAGGGGTCCTGGCCTGGATGTCAGGACGCTCTCCCGCACGGGTTCACCGGTGTCGCGGCCAGCCTAACCGCCCGTCCCGCTCTCGCGAAATCCCCGCGCGGTCATCGTCTTCCCGGATCCGGGGCGGGCACGGCCGGGAACCCCCGCCTCGCCGGGCGGGGGAGGCGTACCGGCCCGGCGGAGCCCCGTCGCCCGCCGGTGGGAACCGCCGGGAGGAGGCCGCCGCCCGCGTGCCCCGCCCCGCCGGCCGGACCCGTCCTAGCGGGCCGCCGGGGCGGCGTGCCGCACCAGGGCCTCGAACAGGGCGGACTCCTCGTCGGCCTCGGGGTGCCACTGGACGGCGAGGGCGAACGGGTGGTCGTCCAGTTCCACGGCCTCGGCCGTGCCGTCCTCGGCGTGCGCGGTCACGGTCAGGCCCGCGCCCAGGCGGTCGACGGCCTGGTGGTGGTAGTGGGCCACGTCCAGTGTCTCGGCGCCGAGGATCTTTCCGGTGCGGCTGCCCGCGACCGGCCGCACCGGCATCCTGCCGAACCGGCCGGGTGCCGGCGCGTGGTCCGGGTGACCGACCACGTCGGGCAGGTGCTGGTGGAGACTGCCGCCGAGGGCGACGTTGAGGATCTGCATCCCCCGGCAGACCCCGAGGAACGGCACGCCCCGCTCCAGCGCCGCGCGGACCAGTCCCAGCTCCGCGTCGTCGCGGAACGGCCGGACGTGGCCGGTCCGCTCGTGCGGCTCCTGCCCGTACCGCCCCGGGGCGACGTCCCCGCCGCCGGCCAGGATCAGCCCGTCCAGGCGCCCCGCCAGCGCGGCGGGGTCGCCCGCGGGCGGCAGGATCACCGGTTGCCCGCCCGCGCGGGCCACGTGCTCGACGTAGGTGTACGGCAGCAGGGCGGCGGTCATCTCCCACACGGTGAACCTCGCGGGTTCGACGTAGCAGGTGATGCCGATGACGGGACGGGACATGATCTCTTGCCTTGCCTTGCGGTATGCCTTTGCCGGGT
>NZ_BAAAVI010000010.1:23721-163920 GCF_039534445.1 Streptosporangium fragile
GAACCGGGTGAACCGGGTGAACCGGGTGAACCGGGTGAACCGGGTGAACCGGGTGAACCGGGTGGAGCGCCGGGCGGGGACCGTCTCGTCCCCGTCCCGGCACGGTACCGGCTACAGCGGTGTGACGTACGCGCCGGAGATGCCGCCGTCCACGAGGAACTGCGACCCGGTGATGAAGCTGGCGTCGTCCGAGGCGAGGAACGCCACCGCGGCGGCGATCTCCGAGGCCTCGGCGAAGCGGCCCAGCGGGATGTGCACCAGGCGGCGCTGGGCACGCTCGGGGTCCTTGGCGAACAGTTCCTGCAGCAGCGGCGTGTTCACCGGACCCGGGCACAGGGCGTTCACCCGGATGCCCTCGCGTGCGAACTGGACGCCCAGCTCGCGGGACATGGCGAGCACCCCGCCCTTGGACGCGGTGTAGGAGATCTGGCTGGTGGCCGAGCCCATCACGGCGACGAAGGACGCGGTGTTGACGATCGATCCCTTGCCCTGCCGCTGCATGTACGGGATGGCGTGCTTGCAGCACAGGTAGACCGAGGTGAGGTTGACCTCCTGCACCCGGCGCCAGGCGTCGAGGCCGGTCTCCAGGATCGAGTCGTCGTCCGGCGGTGAGATGCCCGCGTTGTTGAAGGCGACGTCGACGCTCCCGTAGGTCTCGAACGCCGTCCGGAACACCCGGGCGACGTCGTCCTCGTCGGTCACGTCGGCCTGCACGAACAGGCCGCCGACCTCGTCCGCGGCCTTGGTGCCGGTCGCCTCGTCCAGGTCCACGCACACCACGCGGGCGCCCTCCTCGGCGAACCGGCGGACGGTGGCCAGGCCGATGCCGCTCCCGGCTCCGGTGACGACGGTCACCCGGTCCTGCAAACGCCGCATAGATCTACTCCTCGGAAATGAAGACGTTCTTGGTCTCGGTGAACGCGGACAGGGCGTCGGGGCCCAGCTCGCGGCCGAGGCCGGACTGCTTGAAACCGCCGAACGGCGTCCAGTAGCGGACGCTCGAATGGGAGTTGACGCTGAGGTTGCCCGCCTCGACCGCCCGCGCCACCCGGAGCGCCCGGCCGACGTCGCGCGTCCAGATGGACCCGCTGAGGCCGTACGGGGTGTCGTTGGCGATCCGCACGGCGTCGGCCTCGTCGTCGAACGGCACCACCGACACCACCGGGCCGAAGATCTCCTCGGTGAACGCCCGGTCGTCGGTCGACCGCGGGGTCAGCACCGTCGGGGGGAACCAGAAGCCCGGCCCCGAGGGGCACGTCCCCTGCAGGTGGGGCGGCTCGGTGACGAAGGAGGCCACCCGCTCCCGGTGCTCGGCGCTGATCAGCGGGCCCATCTCGATGCCCTCGTCGCGCGGGTCGCCGACCCTGACCTTCAGCACGGCCTCCCCGAGGCGGTCCAGGAACTCGTCGTGGACCGAGCGCTCGACGAGGATGCGGGAGCGCGCGCAGCAGTCCTGCCCCGCGTTGTCGAACACGGCGTACGGCGCGGTCGCCGCGGCCTTCGCCAGGTCGGCGTCGGCGAAGACCACGTTGGCGCTCTTGCCGCCCAGCTCCAGCGTGATCCGCTTGACCTGGCCCGCGCACTTGGCCGCGATCTCCTTGCCCACCTCGGTCGAGCCGGTGAAGACGATCTTCGCCACGCCGGGGTGCTCGACCAGCCGGGCGCCCGCCACCTCACCGGTGCCGGGCAGGACCTGGAACACCCCCTCGGGCAGGCCGGCGGCCAGGGCCAGCTCGGCCAGGCGCAGGGCGGTCAGCGGGGTCCACTCGGCGGGCTTGACGATCACCGTGTTGCCCGCGGCCAGCGCCGGGGCCAGGCCCCAGGTCATGATGACCATCGGGAAGTTCCACGGCACGATCACGCCGACGACGCCCAGCGGTTCCTGGAAGGTGACGTCCAGCCCGCCGGGCACCGGGATCTGCTTGCCGTGGTCGCGCTCCGGCGCCCCCGCGTAGAAGTCGAGCACGTCGGCGACGTTGCCCGCCTCCCAGCGGGCGTTGCCGATCGTGTGCCCCGCGTTGGCGACCTCCAGCAGCGCGAGTTCCTCGGCGTGCTCCCGCACCAGCGCCGCGAAGCGGCGCAGCAGGCGGGCCCGGTCTCCGGGGCCGACCTTCCGCCAGGCGGCGAAGGCCCGCCTGGCGCGCTCCACCGCGTGGCCGACCTCTGCGGCGTCCGCCGCTTCGACCTCGGCGATCACCTCTTCGGTCGCCGGGTTTACGATCTTCATACTCACATCCGTTCGAATCCTCGGTGCAGCTCCCAGTCGGTGACCGCGGCCTCGAAGGCGGTCAGCTCGACCCGGGCGTTGTTGGCGTAGTGCGCCACGACGTCGTCACCGAAGGCGGTCTTGGCGAGCTGTGACCCCTCCCAGAGCTCCAGCGCGCCACGCAGCGTGTGGGGCACGGTCTCCGCGCCCGAAGCGTAGGCGTTCCCGGTGAATGCCTCCTCCAGGGGCAGCTCGTTCTCGATGCCGTGCAGCCCGGCGGCGATCAGCGCCGAGACCGCCAGGTACGGGTTGACGTCGCCGCCGGGCACCCGGTTCTCGATCCGCAGCGACGGCCCGTGGCCGACCAGGCGCAGCGCGCACGTCCTGTTGTCGACGCCCCACTTGACCGCGGTGGGGGCGAAGCTGCCCGGCACGTACCGCTTGTAGGAGTTGATGTTGGGGGCGTACAGCAGGGTCAGCTCCCGCATGAGGGCGAGCTGCCCGGCGATGAAGCGCTCCCCGACGGGGGAGAGCCCGTGCGGGCCGCTCCCGGCCATCACCGGCTCGCCGTCGGCGGCCCGCAGGGAGATGTGGATGTGGCAGGAGTTGCCCTCGCGCTGGTTTGGCTTGGCCATGAAGGTGATCGACATGCCCTCCTGGGCGGCGATCTCCTTGGCGCCGTTCTTGTAGATGGCGTGGTTGTCGCAGGTGGCCAGGGCCCTGGTGAAACGGAAGGCGATCTCGTGCTGGCCGAGGTTGCACTCGCCCTTGGCCGACTCGACGTACATCCCCGCGCCCTCCATGCCGAGCCTGATCCTGCGCAGCAGCGGCTCGATCCTGGCGGTGCCGAGCATGGAGTAGTCGACGTTGTAGAGGTTGGCGGGGGTCAGGTCGCGATAGCCGCGGCGCCAGGCGTCCTCGTAGGTGTCGTTGTAGACCACGAACTCCAGCTCGGTGCCGACGAACGCCTCCCAGCCCCGTTCGGCGAGCCGGGCGAGCTGCCGGCGCAGGATCTGCCGGGGAGACGCGGTGACGTCGGAGCCGTCCTCCCAGGTCAGGTCGGCCATGACCAGGGCGGTGCCCTCCTGCCAGGGGATCCGGCGCAGGGTGGACAGGTCGGGCTTCATCACGAAGTCGCCGTACCCCCGCTCCCACGACGACATCGCGTAGCCGTCGACCGTGTTCATGTCGACGTCGACCGCGAGCAGGTAGTTGCAGCCCTCGGAGGCGTGTTCCAGAACCTCGTCCAGGAAGTAGCGGGCGGACAGCCGTTTCCCCTGGAGGCGGCCCTGCATGTCGACGATCGCCAGCAGGACGGTGTCGATCCGCCCGGCCTCGGCGTCCGCGCGGAGTTGCTCGACGGTCAGCGGCGCGTGCGGAGTCACGGGCGCCTTCCTTCCCTTAAAAGTCTGGAAACAGACCAATGAGGGCATGCAAGCACCGGAAGGGGTGGATGTCAATCGGTTGCGATGGGGCGCCGGGCAACTGCTGTCCTGTTTTGAGAGTTCTTTGCAGGATCATCATCGGCGCCGTCTTGACGTGAACTGGACATAAGGCGAAATATCACGCAAAACGCCTATGGTTCGGCCTTAGACCATTGAGGTCGGTGGCCGACCGATGCCACCGGGGGTGGGAAGCATGGTGGATGCCAAACGGCATGTTCACGGTGTCGACTACGAGAAGGTGACCGCCGACTACCTGCACCGGCGGCAGCTGAGATCCGGGACGGCCGGGTGGATCCTCCTGGCCGGCCTCGGCGTGGCCTACGTGATCTCCGGTGACTTCGCCGGCTGGAACTTCGGCCTCGCGCAGGGAGGCTGGGGCGGTCTGCTGATCGCGACCGTCCTCATGGCCGTGATGTACACCTGCATGGTCTTCGGCCTGGCCGAGCTCTCCTCCAGCATCCCGGTCACGGGGGCCGGGTACGGCTTCGCCCGCCGGGCCCTCGGCCCGTTCGGCGGGTTCGCGACCGGGACCGCGATCCTCATCGAGTACGCGATCGCACCCGCCGCGATCGCCGTCTTCATCGGCAGCTACGTGGAGGCGCTCGGGCTGTTCGGGCTCAAGAGCGGCTGGCCGGTGTTCCTGGCGGTCTACGTCGTCTTCGTCGGCGTGCACCTGTGGGGCGTCGGCGAGGCGCTGCGGCTGATGTTCGTGATCACGGGCGTGGCGCTGGCCGCGCTGGTGGTGTTCGTCATCGGGATGATCCCCAGGTTCAACGCGGCCAGGCTGTTCGACATCCCCATGACGGACGCGGTCGGGGCCAGTTCGTTCCTGCCGTTCGGGGTTTTCGGCGTGTGGGCGGCACTCGTCTACGCGATCTGGTTCTTCCTCGCCATCGAGGGCGTCCCGCTGGCCGCCGAGGAGGCGCGCGACCCGAAGAAGGACATGCCCAAGGGCATCATCGCGGGCATGACCGTGCTGCTGCTGACCGCGGCCATGATCCTGCTGACCGCGCCCGGCGGAGCCGGATCCGACGCGCTCAAGGAGTCGGGCAACCCCCTCCCCGAGGCGGTCCGGCAGGCTTACGGCGGCGACAACCTCCTGGCCGGCTTCGTCAACTACGTCGGCCTCGCCGGTCTGATCGCGAGCTTCTTCTCCATCATCTACGCCTACTCCCGGCAGCTGTTCGCCCTGTCGCGGGCCGGATACCTGCCCCGCTGGCTCTCGGTGACCGGCCGCCGCCACACCCCGTACCTGGCCCTGATCCTCCCCGCGACCATCGGTTTCCTCCTGGCCGCGATCACGATGGACGGCGACCTGCTCATCCAGATCGCGGTGTTCGGCGCCACGGTCTCCTACGTCCTGATGATGCTCTCCCACATCGTGCTGCGCAGGCGCGAACCGAACATGCCACGCCCCTACCGGACCCCGGGCGGCGTGATCACCACCGGCGTCGCGCTGCTGCTGGCCCTCGCCGCGGTGGTGGCCACCTTCCTGGTGGACGTCAAGGCCGCGCTCATCACGGCCGGGATCTTCGTCGCGCACCTGGCCTACTTCTGGTTCTACAGCCGGCACAGGCTGGTGGCCAACGCGCCCGAGGAGGAGTTCGAGGCGATCGAACGCGCGGAGGCGGAACTCGCCTGAGCGCTCATTAAGCTTGGAGTTCCCCGGTGAGGAGGGCGTGATCGGGGAACTCCACAGCGACGGAAGGCGGCACCATGGGGGGAGCGGGCCTCGAGGTCGCGTTCCGCCCGGTACGCGCGGGCAACGCTTTCGAGGAGACCGTCGAGCGGCTCCTTCAGGTGATCAAGCTCGGCGCCGTCGCCCACGGCGAGAAGCTCCCTCCCGAGCGGGAGCTCGCCACCAGGCTCGGAATCAGCCGCGTCACCCTGCGGGAGGCCATCAGGGCGTTGCAGGAGGCGGGCTATCTCGACGTACGGCGCGGCCGTTACGGCGGCGCGTTCGTGACGTACCAGCCCGCCCCCGCGCAGCACGAGGACCTGCGCAGGGCGGTGGCCGACATGGGCACCGCCGACCTCGACGACGCGCTCACCTTCCGGATGGCCGTCGAGTGCGGCGCCGCCCAGGTGCTGGCCGGGGCCGAGCTGACCCTGGCGCAGCGCAGAGCCCTGCGCCGGCGGCTGGAGGAGGTCAACTCCGCCGGCCCCGACGACTACCGGCGCCTCGACACGGCCTTCCACCTGGCCATCGCCGAGCTGACCGGCTCCCCGCTGCTGGCCGCCGCCTGCGCCGACGCCCGGCTCCGGGTCACCGACCTGCTCAACGCCATCCCGGTGCTCCAGCGCAACATCGAGCACGCCGCGGTCCAGCACGAGGCGATCGTCACCGCCATCCTGACGGGCGACCCCGACGCGGCCCGGCGGGCCGTCACGGAGCATCTGGAGGGGACCGCGGCGCTCCTGCGGGGTTTTCTCGCCTAGTCCGCCCTCCTCACCTGCGGGTTCCCGCGTGTGACGGGTTTTTTCGCGTGATCGCGGGTGTTTCTCGCATAGCCTGAGGAGGCTGTGGGGGATATGTTCCAGCAACGCATCGTGGACACAGGACGGCTGCCGCTGTTCTGTTTCTTCGTCGCGCTGATCGTCGCCTTCGTCTTCACCCGGATCAACGTCCGGCTCATCCGCGCCAAGGTCGGCTGGTTCCGCAACGTCAACATCGGGGAGATGCACATCCACCACGTGGTGTTCGGCGTGGTGCTGACCCTGCTCGGCGGCGTGTCCGGCCTGATCGTGGCGGGCGTCTCGGAGACCTGGTACGCCGTGACCGCGGCCGTCTTCGGCGTCGGCGCCGCCCTGGTCCTCGACGAGTTCGCGCTGATCCTGCACCTGCACGACGTCTACTGGGAGGAGGAGGGCCGCGCGTCGGTCGACGCCGTGTTCGTCGCCATCGCGGTCACCGGCCTGCTCCTGCTCGGCCTGCGCCCCCTGGGCTGGGAGAACTCCGACGGCACCGCCCGGGGAGCGTGGCTGACGGCCGGTCTCATCGTGGTCAACCTCGCGCTCGCGGTGATCACCCTGCTCAAGGGCAAGATCTGGACCGGGCTGGTCGGGTTGTTCGTCCCGATCCTCCTGGTGCCCGGCGCGCTGCGGCTGGCCCGTCCCGGGTCGCCCTGGGCCCACTGGTTCTTCGCCCCGGGCTCGCGCCGCCCGCAGCCCCGCAAGATGGCCAGGGCCGAGCGCCGCGAGGAGCGCTGGCGCCGCCCGGTGATCCAGGCCAAGATCGCCTTCCAGGAGTTCGTCTCCGGCCGCCACGACCTTCCCTCCACCCGCCGCAGGTCCCGCCGCGAGGCGGCCTCCCGGGAACGGTGAACGGGGCGGGGCATACTTGGAGACGTGAGTACGCTTCCGTCCCGCTGGGACGGTGTGGAGCGGCGCGTCCCCGACTCCCTGGACGACCTGCGCGGCCCGGCCACGGGGGTGGTCGCCCTGCCCGTCCACCTCGGCTGGTCCGGGCTCACCGAGTTCGACCTGGTGAACCCGCGGCTGCGGATGAGCCTGTACCGCACGGTCATCACCGGGGGCGGCCGGGCCGACGCCGAGTCGTACCTGAACGCCGAGCTCCTCGTCGCCGACTGGCCGACGCTGCGCCGGGGCATCGGCCCGAGCTACCGCAGGGCCTGGGAGAGCAAGATCGCGGCACTGGGGTGCGCGCGGTGATCCTGCCCCCTTTCCAGCAGCGGATGATGGAGGCCGCGCTGCCCGTCTGCGCCAGGTTCGGCCTGGTGCTGGCCGGCGGGTACGCGATGAACGCCCACGGGCTCACCGACCGGCCGAGCGACGACCTCGACTTCGCCACCGCGGCCGAGACGCCGCTGCCCGAGGTCGCCCACGGGGTGGCCGAGGTGTTCCGGGCGGCCGGGCTGGACGTCACCCTGGTCGACGTGACGCCCCGGATGGGCCGCCTGGTGGTCAGCGACCCGGTGACCGGGCAGAGCTGCGAGTTCGACCTGCTCAGGGAGGCGTTCCAGCGGCAGCCCGTGATCGTCGGAGACGTCTCCGTCGTCTCCCTGGACGACGCGGTGGGCCTGAAGATGCGGGCCCTGCACGAGCGCAGCCTCGCCCGCGACGTCATCGACATCGCGTCGGTCTCCCACCTGTACGGCTTCCGCGAACTGGAGCACCTCGCCCGTCTGCACAACGAGGAGTTCTCCCTCGCCGAGCTGGTGATGCGCCTGGAGTTCGTCGACCTGATCGCCGACGAGGACTTCGAGGCGTACGGCCTCGACGAGGAGCGGATCATGGAGATCCGCCGGTTCGCCTGCGCCTGGGTGGAGGACATCGGGCTCCGCCGGGCCGAGGAGGGCGACATCGAGTACGACGACGTCCCCGACCTCGACTGAACCCCCGGTGACCGCTCCGGGGACCCCGGAGGGGCGGTCGCCGCCCGCCGGCCCCGGAGCCGGATGATCTCCGTGACGCATATCCGGCCGGTTCGCGGGAAGCTGACGGTCCTCCCTCCCGAAGGAGTGTGGATCGTGGGTCTGTTCGACAAGCTCAACCTGCGCGAGATGAGGGCCGGGGTCAAGAGGAGGCTGGGCCGCCGGCTGGGCGACCGCCGGATGGTGGCCGCGGCCCGGACCGAGGAGGCCGAGGCCAGGCTGCTGAGGACTCAGGACGAGATCCTCGACGCCGTGGCCGAGATGCGCAGGGAGTACGGCGCGCGCCGCCGCTGACCTCCCGGCGGCCCGCTCCGGATGCCGGTGTCCCGCCGATCGGCCCGCCCGGGCCGACTCCGGATCGGCGGGGCGCCGGCGCCCCCGGTTCCCTGTCCACTGCCACGCCGACTCCGGATCGGCTCTCCGCCGGGTGACTTCTCGACGCCTTCCTCATCACTTCATGAGTAGAAAATCTGGGAACTCCGCCTGTTCGTACATAGACAGAACATATGTCTGTTTCGCTATAGTCCGGAGTTCTGCAGGGGCGCGAGTGAACCGATCTTTCCAAAGGTGGGCGAATGACAAGCCTCGATTCAGCCACGTCCGTCGTCCGGTCGGCGATCGCCGAGGTGCTGAGCGTGCCGAGTGATCAGGTGAGGCCCGAGGCCACCATCGCCGATCACCAGATCGACAGCCTGGAGTGGGTGGAGATCGCCGTCATCATCGAGGAGAAGCTGGGCATCCAGCTCGAACCGGGTGACTTCGCCGGGGCGCGGACCGTCGCCGACATGGCGGGTGTCCTGCACGCCGCGCTGGCGACCCGGTGACGCGCGTCGTCGTCACCGGACTGGGGGTCAAGAGCCCGGCGGGCAACACGGTCGGCGACGCCTTCGCCGCGGTGCTCGCGGGCACGTCGTCCGCGACCGTGATCCCCGAGCTCGCCGGCGGGCGGGCGCCGATCCCGATCGGGTGCCCGCTGGCACCCTTCGAACCGCTCGACTACTTCACCGGCCGCGAGCTGCGGACCCTCGACCGCACCTCCCAGATCGGCCTCGCCGCGGCGGCCGACGCCGTCGCCGACGCGGGCGGGCCGCCCGCCGGGGCCTGCGGGGTCTACGTGGGCACCGGCGGCGGAGGGCTGGCCACCCTGGAGAACCTGATCGTGGGGCACACGCTCGGCCGGGAGAAGGTCCCGGTGTACGCGGTGCCGACGCTGATGTCCAGTTCGACCGCCTCGCGCATCGCCATCAGGTACGGCTTCCGCGGCCCCTGCCTCACCGTCAACACGGCCTGCGCCAGCGGGGCGACCGCGATCGGCGAGGCGCTGCGCGCGATCCGCTCCGGCGCGATCGGCTCCGCCGTGGCCGGGGGCCTGGACGCGCTCCTGTCGCCGCTCGCCATGCACGCCTTCGCCCGTGTCGGCGCGCTGTCGGAGCGGGTGGACGCGCCCGCGGAGGCGTGCCGGCCCTTCGACGCCGACCGGGACGGCTTCGTCATGGGGGAGGGGGCGGCCTTCCTCGTCCTCGAACGCGCCGACCTCGCCGAGGCCAGGGGCGCCCGCGTGTACGGAGAGGTCAGCGGCTACGCGGCCAACTGCGACGCCGACCACATCGTCACGCCGCTCAAGGACGGCTCCGTCGCCGCCGACTGCATGCGGGCGGCCCTGCGCGACGCCGGGCTCGCCCCCGGCGACGTCGGCCACGTCAACGCGCACGGCACCTCGACCCCGCACAACGACAGCGCCGAGGCCGCCGCCCTGCACGCCTGCTTCGACGGGCGTACACCCCCGGTGACCTCGACCAAGGGGGTGACCGGCCACCTCGTCGGCGGCGCGGGCGCGCTGGAGGCCGTCCTCGCCCTGCTCTCGGCCCGGGAGGGACTGGTCCCCCCCACCGCCAACTTCACCGGCGGCCCCGAGGCGGACCTCCTCGACATCGTCCACGGCAAGCCCCGCCCCATCCCCGTCGCACCGGTCCTGTCCAACTCCTTCGGGTTCGGCGGCAGCAACGCCTGTCTGGTTCTCACCCCCTCGCCGAGTTCCTGAGCCCCCGTACGGTCCGGGCGGAGCCCGCCGTCCGGGCGGAGCCCGCCGTCCGGGCGGAGCCCGCCGTCCGGGCGGAGCCCGCACGGCCTCGGCGACTCCCGCGCGGGTCCGGTGCCGCGCGGCGGTGCCCTGTGCCGGGCGGCGGTGGTGTGTGCGGGCCGGGGCGGCGGTGTCTGGTGCGTGTCAGGCGGCGTGTGCGGGCCGGGCGGCGGTGTCCGGTGGGCGACGACGGGTGGCGTGTGCGGGGCCGGCGTCCGTGTCCTGCGGCCGGTGCGCGGTCGGCGGCGCGACGGCAGTCGATGCCGGAAGCGCCGGAGTCGCCGGGCCGGTACCCCTTGATGTCAACCTCGGTTGACGATGTCGATGGTGTCAACCTATATTGACGTGATCGACTTTCGTCTATGAAATCGGGCGAGACGCTCGGTCCGGGGCTGCGCACGGTACATAGGAGAGGCGGCCGGAGGCCGGTCATCGTCGTCCCCGAGGAGGTTCTCGTGCCCGAGACCGCGTCCTGGCGGTTGCTGTTCGGCTACATCCGGCCCCATCGGAAGGCCCTGATGCTCGGCGGGGTGCTCAGCCTCATCGGCTCGGCGGCCGGGCTGGCCATGCCGCTGCTCGCCAAGACGGTGATCGACGCCTTCGGCGAGCAGCGCTCCCTGCTCGGCCCGGTGCTCGGCCTGACCGCGGCCGTGCTCGCGAGCGCCGCGATCGGCGCGCTGGGCGGCTACGTGCTGGAGCGGATGGGCGAGGGCATCGTCTTCGCCGCGCGCCGGAACCTGGTCGCGCGGATGCTGCGGCTGCGGGTCTCCGAGGTCGACCGGCTCAAGCCCGGTGACCTGATGTCCCGGGTGACCTCCGACACCACGCTCCTGCGGGCGGTGTTCACCAACGGGGTGGTCGAGACGGTCAGCTCGCTGTTCATGCTGGTCGGCGCCATGGTGCTGATGGCGGTCATCGACGGGATGCTGCTGCTCATCACGCTGGGGGTGCTGGTCCTGGTCGGCGGGATGGTGGGGCTGATCATGCCGCGCATCCAGCGCGCCTCGATCCAGGCGCAGGTCGCGGTGGGCGAGATGGGCGCGGTGCTCGACCGGACGCTCCAGGCGTTCCGCACGGTCAAGGCCAGCGGCGCCGAGGACCGGGAGATCGCCGCCGTGGACGACGCGGCCCGCGAGGCGCGTGACAGGGGGATCGCGGTCGCCTGGCTGACCTCCGTCGCGGGCGTCTCGGCGTGGGTCTCCGCCCAGCTCGCCTTCGTCGCCGTGCTCGGGGTGGGCGGTGCGCGGGTCGCCGCCGGCTCGCTGGAGGTCTCCTCTCTGATCGCGTTCCTGCTGTACCTGTTCTACCTGGTCGCCCCCATCGGCCAGCTGGTCCAGGGGTTCACCCAGGTGCAGAACGGCCTGGCCGCGGTCAAGCGCATCCGCGAGATCGAGGAGCTGCCCGGGGAGGAGACCACCGTGGCGGTCCACCGGGTCGGCCGGACCCCCGCGGGGGTCGTCTTCGAGAAGGTGGCCTTCCGCTACGGCGACGACCGGCCCGTCATCCACGACGGCGTCTCCTTCGAGGTGCCGGCCGGTGGGCTGACCGCCCTGGTGGGACCGTCCGGCGCGGGCAAGTCGACGGTCTTCGCCCTGCTCGAACGCTTCTACGACCACCAGGGCGGGACGATCGCGGTCGACGGCCGCGACATCCGTGACTGGCCGCTGGCCGAGCTTCGCGCCTGTCTCGGCTACGTCGAGCAGGACGCGCCGGTGCTCGACGGCACGCTCCGGGAGAACCTCGTCTTCGCCGCGCCGGACGCCGCGGAGGACGACATCGCGCGGGTGCTCACGCGCACCCGCCTGGAGGATCTGGTCGCCCGGCTCCCCGAGGGCCTGGACACCCGGGTCGGCCATCGCGGGATCATGCTCTCCGGCGGGGAGCGTCAGCGGGTCGCCATCGCGCGGGCCCTGCTGCGCAGCCCGCGCCTGCTGCTGCTCGACGAGGCCACCTCCCAGCTCGACGCGGTCAACGAGCTGCGGCTGCGGGAAGTGGTCGCCGAGGTGGCGAAGGAGACGACCGTGCTGGTGATCGCGCATCGTCTCTCCACCGTCACCGGCGCCGACCGGATCGTGGTGATGGAGGCGGGCCGGGTGCGGGCCGTCGGCACCCACGAGGAACTGCTGGCCGACGACACCCTCTACCGGGAGCTGGCGGCCACCCAGTTCCTGCTTCCGGCCTGACCCCGGCCCCGCCCGCCGCGGCCCCGATCCGGTCTCTGATCCTCCCCGGGGCCAACGCATCCCCGCATTTCGGGCTAGATCCCGCAAATTACTACCGACCATATTGGAATAATTCGGACATTGGGTCGGTGGGTTGGTTCGTCCTCCGGCGGACCGGGCATTCCCGCCTGTGCGGAGCCTCTCCTTCGCACAGGGGCGCCCATCGGGCGCGTGCCGAATCCGATCTCCCGATCCCGTCCGTGCGGGGCGAGGGCCGGGGCGTGATGATCGTGACGGCTCCCACGAGGGGGGCGTCACGGGCCTGCCGCCCGCGGCGCCCCCCTCCGCCGGGTTGACCTGTGGCCTCCGGGTGACAAATATGAATGCGTTCATTCATTCCGGAAGGGGAGGTCGGGCATGACCGGCAGCCGGGTTGTGCGCGCGCCGCGCGGCACCACGCTCACCGCCAAGGGGTGGCCGCAGGAGGCGGCGCTCCGGATGATCCAGAACAACCTGGATCCCGAGGTGGCCGAGCATCCGGAGCAGCTCGTCGTCTACGGCGGCTCCGGCAGGGCCGCGCGTGACTGGCGCTCCTTCGAGGCGATCACCCGCACCCTGACCACCCTGGAGGGCGACGAGACGCTGCTGGTGCAGTCGGGCCGGCCCGTCGGGGTGTTCCGCACGCACGAGTGGGCCCCGCGCGTGCTGATCGCCAACTCCAACCTGGTGCCCGACTGGGCCACCTGGGAGGAGTTCCGGCGCCTGGAGGCCGCCGGCCTGACCATGTACGGGCAGATGACGGCCGGATCCTGGATCTACATCGGCACCCAGGGCATCCTGCAGGGCACCTACGAGACCTTCGGCGCGGTGGCCGCCAAACGGTTCGGCGGGAGCCTGGCCGGCACGATCACGCTGACCGCCGGCCTCGGCGGCATGGGCGGCGCCCAGCCGCTGGCCGTCACCATGAACGGCGGCGTGGTGATCTGCGTCGACTGCGACCCCAGGTCGATCGACCGGCGGATCGAGCACCGCTACCTCGACGTCCGGGCCGCCGACCTCGACGAGGCGCTCCGCCTGGCGTACGACGCCCGCGACCGGCGCGTCCCGCTGAGCATCGGCGTGCGGGCCAACGCGGCCGAGGCCGTGCCCGGGCTGCTGCGCAGGGGCGCCGAGATCGACATCGTCACCGACCAGACCTCCGCGCACGACCCGCTGATGTACCTGCCGGTCGGCATGGCCTTCGAGGACATGGCCGACGAGCGCGAGAAGGACCCGGCGGGGTTCACCCGCAGGGCCCGCGAGTCCATGGCCAGGCACGTGGAAGCCATGGTCGGCTTCCAGGACGCCGGGGCCGAGGTCTTCGACTACGGCAACTCCATCCGGGGTGAGGCGCAGCTCGCGGGCTACACCCGGGCCTTCGACTTCCCCGGGTTCGTGCCCGCCTACATCCGGCCGCTGTTCTGCGAGGGCAAGGGGCCCTTCCGCTGGGCGGCACTGTCCGGATCGGCCGCCGACATCGCCAAGACCGACCGGGCGATCTGCGAGCTCTTCCCCGACAACGAGCCACTGACCCGGTGGATCCGCATGGCCGGGGAGAAGGTCCACTTCCAGGGCCTGCCGGCCCGGATCTGCTGGCTCGGCTACGGCGAGCGCCACCTGGCCGGCGAACGCTTCAACGACATGGTGGCCTCCGGGGAGATCGAGGCCCCGCTGGTGATCGGCCGCGACCATCTCGACTGCGGCAGCGTCGCCAGCCCGTACCGCGAGACCGAGGGCATGGCCGACGGCTCCGACGCGATCGCCGACTGGCCGCTGCTGAACGCGATGCTCAACGTGGCCTCCGGTGCCGCCTGGGTCTCCATCCACCACGGCGGCGGCGTCGGCATCGGCCGATCCGTCCACGCCGGCCAGGTCACCGTCGCCGACGGCACCGCTCTCGGCGCCGAGAAGCTCAACCGGGTCCTCACCAACGACCCCGGCACCGGCGTGATCCGCCATGCCGACGCCGGCTACGAGGAGGCCGTGACCGTCGCGCAGGAGCGGGGCGTCCGCGTCCCCATGCGCGAATCCTGACACCTCGGTGCACGGATCCCGGGGGCGGTGTGTGAATCCGGGCCCGCCGCTCCCGCCGCGCCCTGCCTCGGTGTATGAACGACACCGGGGTGGGACGGGGAGGGAATGCTCGTGAGCGATCGGGAGGTTGGAGAGGACGTGGGGGACGGACTCGATCAGCTTCTGCAGGGCCGGCGGCTCTCACCCGTGCAGCGGCGCATCGCCCGCTACATCGGCGACCACCTGCCGGAGGCGATCTTCCTGTCCAGCGTCGAGCTGGCCGACCGGGCCGGGGTGAGCCAGCCGTCGGTCACGAGGTTCGCCATGGTGCTCGGCTTCGCCGGGTACCCCGAGCTCAGGCAGGCGCTCCGGCCTCTCGTCGTGGGCGGGTGCGGCCCGTCGCGGGCCAACGACCTGCAGACCGCGATCGACGCGGAGATCGAGAACCTGCGCAAGGTGCGCGAGAGCCTGAGCGACCCCTCCGACGTCACGGACCTGGGCATCAAGCTGGCCGGGTGCGAGCCGCTGCCGGTGCTGGGCCTGCGGGTGTCGAGCGGGCTGGCCACCACCTTCGCCTACTTCGCCCGCCGGATCCACCCCGATGTCCGCCTGCTGACCCACGGCGGGTCCGAGCTGGCGGACGGCCTGCACGCCGCCCGCCGGGCGGGCGCCGGCTGGCTGGTCGCGGTGATCCTGCCCCGCTACCCGGCCGAGGCCGTGCGGGCTCTGCGGATCGCCCGCGACCTCGGCCTGCGCACGGCAGTGATCACCGACCGGCGCGACGTGCCCTTCGAGGCCGACGTGATCCTCGCCGCCCCCGTCGGCGAGCGCCTGGTCTTCGACTCGCACGCGGCGCCGCTGGCGCTGGCCATGGTGCTGGTGGAGGCGATGGCCGACGCGGCGCCGCTGCGGACACGGGCCCGGCTGGACGAGTACGAGCGCATGATCGACCAGGCCGGGGTCTTCACCGACCAGTTCGACTGACGGACCGCGGAGGGCTCCGGTCCCGGCCCGGGCCCGGCCGGCGATCCGCGTGATCGAGCCCACCGGCCGGCGCGGGGTGGTCGCCGTCGCCGGCATGAGGCCGGAGGCCGGCGGCAGGCGGGACCGGGCCGTCGGAGAGGCCGCCGTCGTCAGGGCGCGCTCGGACGGTTTCGGGTACCCGCGGGAGGACGCCCCCGCGGTCACGCCGGAGCGCCCGGGAACGGAGACCTTCCGCCCCGAGTAGGGTGATCGGCATGTCCACACGTCCGACCGCGCTGGTCACCGGAGCATCCCGGGGGATCGGGGCCGCCGTCGCGCGAGCCCTCGCCCCCACGTACGATCTGCTGCTCGGCGGCCGTGATCCCGAGGCGCTGGCCGCGATGTGCGCGGAGCTGCCGGGCGCGCGGCCCTGGCCGGTGGAGCTCACCGCCGTCACCGAGGCCGACGTCGCCGGGATCGACCGGCTCGACGTGCTGGTGCACAGCGCGGGCGTGATGACCCTGGGCCGGATCGAGGAGACCCCGGCCGAGGCGTGGCGGCGCACGATGGAGGTCAACGTCGTCGCGGTGGCGGAGCTGACCCGGTTGCTGCTGCCCGCGCTGCGCGCCGCCCAGGGGCACGTGGTGCTGATCAACTCCGGGTCGGGGCAGCGGGCCAACCCGGCCTGGACCTGCTACTCGGCCAGCAAGTTCGCGCTGCGCGCCTTCGCCGACGGGCTCCGCCTGGAGGAGCGGCGGCTCCGGGTGACCACGGTCTACCCGGGGCGGACCGCCACCGACATGCAGCGCGGGCTGCGCGCCCAGGAGGGCGGCGACTACGAGCCGGAGAACTACCTCGACCCCGACTCGGTGGCCCGGGTGGTGGCGGCGGCCGTGACCGCCACCCCGGACGCCCATGTCACCGAGATCACCGTCCGTCCCACGGCGGGTTCTCCCAACTGAGGCCGCTCCGGTCGCGTCCTTCCGCCCGGCCCCGCTCTTCCGTCCCGCTCTTCCACCTCGTTCTTCCGCCCGGCGCCGCCCTTCCGCCCCGCCCTTCTCCCGGCGGACCGGTCTCCCGGCACGCCGGGCTCGCCAATGAATGGGGCCATTCACATAATGGAAGGGTGTTCGACGAGATGTGGGGTGCCATCGCGCACCTCGGACGTGACGCCCGGACGGGGGGCTACCTGCGTGACGCGTGGTCGCCCGCCGACATGGAGCTCCGGCTCTGGTTCCGCCAGGAGGCCGTCAGACGCGGCCTCGACCTGCGGGAAGACCGCAACGGCAACCTGTGGGCCTGGTGGGGCGACCCGTCGGCCCGGCCGGGGGTGGTCACCGGCAGCCACCTCGACTCGGTCCGGCAGGGCGGCGCCTTCGACGGCCCCCTCGGCGTGGTGTCGGCCTTCGCGGCCCTCGACCTGCTGCGAGCCCGGGGCGTCGAGCCGGGCCGCCCCCTGGGGGTGGCCTGCTTCACCGACGAGGAGGGCGCCAGGTTCGGCGTCCCCTGCGTCGGCTCCCGCCTGCTGACCGGGGTCCTCGACCCCGACCGGGCCCGCGCGCTCGCCGACGACGAGGGCGACTCGCTGGCCGAGGTGCTGCGCCGGGCCGGCCGCGACCCGGGCGGCCTGGGCCGCGACGAGGAGACCCTGCGGCACATCGGCGTCTTCGTCGAGCTCCACGTCGAGCAGGGCCGGTATCTGGTCCACCGCGGCAGGCCGGTCGGCGTCGCCTCGGCCATCTGGCCGCACGGCCGCTGGCGCTTCGACTTCCGCGGACAGGCCAACCACGCGGGCACCACGCGCCTGGCCGACCGCGACGACCCGATGCTGCCCTTCGCCCGCACCGTCCTGCACGCCCGCCAGGCCGCCGAGCGTCGCGGCGTGGTCGCCACCTTCGGCAGGACACGCGTCTCGCCCAACAACGCCAACGCCATCCCCGGCCTGGTCACCGCCTGGCTGGACGCCCGGGGCGGCGACGAGGACGCGGTCAGGGCACTGGTCGCCGAGCTGGCCGAGTTCTCCGGCGCCGAGGTCGCCGTCGAGTCGTGGACCCCGGTTGTCGACTTCGACGCGGTCCTCAGGGAGCGGGTCGCCGCCGCCGCCGGGGGCGCGCCGCTCCTGCCGACCGGGGCCGGGCACGACGCCGGGATCCTCGCGTCGGCGGGCGTGCCGAGCGCCATGGTGTTCGTCCGCAACCCAACGGGAATCTCTCACTCCCCGGACGAACACGCGGAGACGGACGACTGCCATGCGGGGGTGGCCGCCCTCGCCGCGGTCTTGGAGGATCTGTGCACGAACTGAACTACTGGTGCGAGCTGGCCTGGCTGCCGCCGGGCGAGGTCGTCGCCGGAGTCCTCGTCAAGGTCGAGGACTCCATGATCGCTGAGGTCGTCCCCGGCGTGGCCAACCCGCCCGGCGGGACCGTCCGGCTCGCGGGGCTGACCATCCCCGGGCTGGCCAACGCCCACTCCCACGCCTTCCACCGGGCCCTGCGCGGGGTGACACAGCGGGAGAAGGGCAGCTTCTGGACCTGGCGCGAGCAGATGTACGGGGTGGCGGGCACGCTCGACCCCGACTCCTACCTCCGGCTCGCCAGAGCCGTCTTCGCCGAGATGGCGCTGGCCGGGATCACGTGCGTCGGGGAGTTCCACTATCTGCACCACGCCGCGGGCGGCGTGCCGTACGACGACCCGAACGCCATGGGGCACGCTCTCGTCCAGGCGGCGCGCGAGGCGGGCCTGCGCATCGCGCTGCTGGACACCTGTTACCTGACCGGCGGGATCGGCACCCCGCTGAGCGGTGTCCAGCTGCGCTTCGGCGACGGCGACGCCGACAGGTGGGCGGCGCGGGCCGCCGGGCTCTACTCCCACTACCGGGGGGAACGGGACGTGGAGATCGGCGTGGCCGTGCACTCGGTGCGGGCGGTCCCGGCCGAGCAGATGCGGGTGGTCGGGGAGTTCTCCCGGCACCACGCGGTCCCGCTGCACGTCCACGTCTCCGAGCAGCGGGCGGAGAACACCGCCGCGGTGGAGATGTACGCCGCCAGCCCGGTCCAGGTGCTCGCCGAGCACGACGTGCTCGGCCCCCGGTCGACCGCCGTGCACGCCACGCACCTCTCGGACGTGGACGTCGCCCTGCTCGGCGCCTCACGCACCCACGTGTGCATGTGCCCGACGACCGAACGCGACCTCGCCGACGGCATCGGCCCGGCCAGGGCGCTGTTCGAGGCCGGGTCGCCGATCACGCTCGGTTCCGACAGCCAGGCGGTCATCGACCTGTTCGAGGAGGCCCGCGCGGTCGAGCTGGACGAGCGGCTGGCCACCGAGCGGCGCGGCCACTGGTCGGCCGCCGAGTTGCTGGACGCCGCCACCACCGCCGGGCACGCCTCGCTCGGCTTCCCCGACGCCGGCATGCTCGTGCCGGGGGCCTGGGCCGACCTGGTGTCGGTGCGTCTCGACTCGGTCCGCACCGCCGGGACCTCCCCGGCCCACGTCGCCGAGAACGTCGTCTTCGCCGCGACGGCCGCCGACGTGCACTCGGTCGTGTCGAGCGGCCGGCAGGTGGTCACCGACGGCCGCCACGTCCTCGGCGACGTGGGCGCCATGCTCGCCGGCGCGATCGCCGAGGCGCGGGGGGAGAAGCGGCACGGGGGAGGAGAGGCGTGAGGAATGACGGGCGGCCGACGAGCACCCTTTTCGATCGCATCGGCCTGCTCTACACCGGCGACCCGGCGCGGGAGGAGATCGAGGACGCGGCCCTGGTCGTGGCGGACGGCCGGGTGGCCTGGGCCGGCCCGGCCGCCGCCGCCCCGGCCGCCGACCGGCGGGTGGACGTCGACGGGCGCTGCGTGATCCCCGGCTTCGTCGACAGCCACGCCCACCTCGTCTTCGCGGGTGACCGCACGGCGGAGTTCGCCGCCCGGATGGCCGGGCGCCCGTACACGGCCGGGGGCATCCGTACCACCGTCGCGGCCACCCGCGCCGCCACCGACGTCCACCTCGCGGCCCGTACCGCCGCACTGGTCTCCGAGATGCTCGCCCAGGGGACCACCACGGTCGAGATCAAGAGCGGCTACGGCCTCACGGTGGAGGACGAGCGGCGGTCCCTGGAGATCGCCCGGGGCTTCACGGAGGAGACCACCTACCTGGGCGCGCACGTCGTCCCGCCGGACGCCTCCTCGGCCGACGACTACGTCCGCACCGTCACCGGGGAGATGCTCCAGGCCTGCGCGCCGCACGCCCGGTGGGTGGACGTGTTCTGCGAGCGAGGCGCCTTCGACGCCGACCAGAGCAGGGAGATCCTCCTCGCGGGGGTGAGAGCGGGGCTGCTGCCGCGGATCCACGCCAACCAGCTCGGCCCCGGCCCGGGGATCCGCATCGCGGCCGAGGTGGGCGCGGCCTCCGCCGACCACTGCACCCACCTGACCGCCGACGACGTCGCGGCGCTCTCGTCCGCGGGGGTGGTCGCCACCCTGCTGCCCGGTGCCGAGTTCTCCACCCGCTCGCCGTACCCGGACGCCCGCCTCCTGCTGGACGCCGGGGTGACGGTCGCGCTGGCCACCGACTGCAACCCGGGCTCCTCCTTCACCTCGTCGATGCCGTTCTGCGTGGCGCTGGCGGTCCGCGAGATGCGGATGACACCGCTGGAGGCGGTCAGGGCCGCCACGTACGGCGGGGCCAGGGCGCTGCGCCGCGCCGACGTCGGCACGCTGCGGGTGGGGGCCCGCGCCGACCTGGTGATCCTGGACGCGCCGACGTACGTCCATCTCGCCTACCGCCCCGGGGTACCGCTGGTGATGCAGGTGTGGAGAGAGGGGCGCCGCATGGTTTGAGCCTCCCACCTCCGGGGAAGCCGCACGCCTTGTCATGACATGCCTGGAGACATCCTCCTTAGGGAGGAAATCCAAAACCATTCTCCAGGCGTACTTCTTGAGGGAATCTTTGCCCTGATCCAGCCGTTGATAAGTCAAGCGACCTGTCCGCACGCACGGGGCATTGAACGAGCGTGCGGGCATGTCATAAGCAGGCGGAGCGAGGTGCCATCGGATGGCAAGGCCGACGGGGAATCGGACGCAGGATCAGCACGTCTCGGATCGAGACCTGCTCGGGACATACCTGGCAGAAATCGGACGGGTGCCCCTGCTCACCGCGGAGGAGGAGGTCGAGCTCGCCAAGCGGATCGAGGCGGGCCTCTTCGCGGAGCAGTTGCTGGACGGCGGGTTGACGGAGCCGCGGATCGCGGACGCCGCCGATGAGGAGCTTGAACGACTGGCCATTTCGGGGCGACGGGCCAAGGACGAATTCATCCAGGCCAATCTACGTCTTGTGGTGGCGGTTGCGCGCAAATATTCGGGGCGGGGAATGCCCCTCATCGACCTGGTCCAGGAGGGCAACCTGGGGTTGGTCCGTGCGGTCGAGAAGTTCGACTACCGGCGTGGATACAAGTTCTCCACATATGCCACTTGGTGGATCCGCCAGTCCGTGGGCCGTGCCATCCACGAGCAGGCCCGCCCGGTGCGCCTGCCCACCCATGCCGGTGAGCAGATGACCAGGTTGATGCGGGTCCGCCGCGACATGCTGGCGGAGCTGGACCAGGAGCCGACCGATGCCGACCTGGCGGAGGTGCTCGAACTCCCCATCGAGCGGGTGCGCGAGCTCCGCCGCTGGGCCTCCGACCCCGTCTCCCTCCAGCTGGGCGTGGGCGACGAGGACGAGACCGAGCTGGGTGACATGATCGCCGACGAGACGTGGGCCGATCCCGAGCAGCAGGCGATGGACATCCTGGAGCGCGAGCGCCTGGAGGAGTGGCTGACCGGCCTGGAGGGCCAGACCCGCGAGATGCTTCGCTGGCGGTACGGCCTGATGGACGGGCGCGAGCACACGTTGACCGAGGTCGGCGAGCGTTACGGCATCGGCCGTGACCGTGCCCGGCGCATCGAGCGCGACGCCCTGGCCCGGCTGCGGAAGATGGCCGCGGCCGCCTGACGACCATGACCCGGGCCGCCTGACGGCCCATGATCCGGTACGGCCCGTGCGGGCCGTACCGGATCTTTTTTGTTCCGCCCTTTTCGTTCCGCGCCGTTGCCGCTGTTCCGGTTGGGCCGGCCCGGGTGCGACGACCTCCGGGCGGCTTTCCGGCGGCCCCGGAGAGGGGCGCCCGCGGTGCGCCGAGCGGACCCTCGGCGCCCCGGCGCCCTGATGGTGCCCTGATGATCCACGGTGAGGCTGCGACGGCGGCGAGGGGTGGTGCGGCGGCGGCACCGGTGTGGCGGATGGCCGTCGCGCCTTACGGATCCTTGGGTCAAGCCCTGCCCACCCCCCGTTTTGGTCATCTTCCGGCCAAGGGACAACCTGTCCGAAACATGGTCGAAACACCATGCGGCCGAGTTTCACAGATGCGAAACACGCAAGGTCGCGCCATGAAACGGCAGAAGAACACGCTGTGGCGCAACGTCAGTGCGCGGCCGGTCGACGGAGCCCTGGAAGCGTCCACTGCGATGTGAAACCGGCAAAACGCCAATTGGAAGGAGGGTCGCTTCGCATGAAGATCGATAGCGGCTCCACAGCCTGGATGCTCGTGAGCACCGCGCTCGTTTTGCTCATGACCCCGGGTCTCGCGTTCTTCTACGGGGGCATGACCAGGGCCAAGAGCGTTCTCAACATGATGATGATGTCGTGGGTCAGCATCATCACGGTGACGATCACCTGGGTCCTCTACGGGTACTCGCTCGCGTTCGACGCCGTTGACAACGCCAGCGGCTTCCTCAACAAGATCGTCGGTGGGCTCGACAACATCGGGCTGATGGGCGTCAACGAGGCCGCTTACAACGACACCTTCCCGATGATGGTCTTCTCCGCCTTCCAGCTGACCTTCGCCATCATCACGGTGGCGCTGATCAGCGGCACCATCGCCGACCGGGCCAAGTTCGGCGCCTGGGTCGTCTTCACCATCGTGTGGGCCACCATCGTGTACTTCCCCGTCGCCCACTGGGTCTGGGGCGGTGGCTGGCTGACGCAGCTGGGCATCGAGGACTTCGCCGGTGGCACGGTCGTGCACATCAACGCCGGAGCCGCGGCGCTCGCCCTCGCCCTGGTGCTCGGCAAGCGCGCGGGCTGGCGCAAGGAACCGATGCGCCCGCACAACCTGACCCTGGTCCTGCTCGGCGCGGGCCTGCTCTGGTTCGGCTGGTTCGGCTTCAACGCGGGCTCCGAGCTCGCCGCCGACGGTACGGCGGGCCTGGCCTTCATGAACACCCAGATCGCCACCGCCGTCGCCGCGGGCGCCTGGCTCGTCGTCGAGAAGTTCCGCGACGGTCACGCGACCTCCCTGGGCGTCGCCTCCGGCGCGGTCGCCGGCCTGGTCGCCATCACCCCCGCCTGCGGTTTCGTCGACCCCTGGGCCGCGATGCTCATCGGCCTGCTCGCCGGCGCCGCCTGCGCCTACGCGATCGGCCTGAAGTACAAACTGGGCTACGACGACTCCCTCGACGTGGTCGGCGTGCACCTGGTCGGCGGTGTGATCGGCGCCGTGGCGCTCGGCTTCGTCGCCGCCTACCCCTTCCTCGACGGGCAGAACAAGGGCCTGTTCTACGGCGGCGGCTGGACGCAGCTCGGCCTGCAGGTCCTCGGCCCCGTGGCGGTGGGCGCCTACTCCTTCGTCGTGACCTACATCATCGGTAAGGTCATCGACAAGGTGATGGGCTTCCGCATCAACGCCGAGGCGGAGATCACCGGCGTCGACATCACCACCCACGCCGAGACCGGTTACGACCTCGGCACCATCCACTCCTCGGGCGTGGCCGCCGTCAACGGTCCGGTTCCCGCCCCGGCGTCTAAGAAGGTGGACGCATGAGACTCATCACCGCGGTCATCAAGCCCTTCAAGCTCGATGACGTGAAGGCCGCCCTGGAGCAGTTCGGCATCAAGGGCATGACCGTCAGCGAGGCCAGCGGGTACGGTCGCCAGCGCGGTCACACCGAGGTCTACCGGGGCGCCGAGTACCAGGTCGACCTGGTGCCCAAGGTCCGCCTTGAGGTGCTCGCCGAGGAGGACGACGCCGAGGACGTCATCGACGTCATCGTCAAGGCCGCGCAGACCGGCAAGATCGGTGACGGCAAGGTCTGGTCCGTTCCCGTGGACACGGTGGTCCGGGTCCGCACCGGGGAACGCGGACCCGAGGCGCTCTAACCGGTGAGAGGCGACACCCGCTCGTACGCCGCGGCCCGCAAGGAGCGGGCCGCGGACATCGACCGCTGGCTGACGGACCTGCTCCGCACCGCCTGCGGCTCGCCGTACGGGCCCAACGGGGGAATGACGAGGAACGACGAGCGCGGCGCCCTGAGCGGAGTCGCGCTCGTCGCGGTTGGCAGCCTGGGACGCTCGGAGCTGGCACCCGGCAGCGACCTGGACCTGGTGCTGCTCCACGACGGCCGTGAGGACGTGGCCCGCATCGCCGACCGCGTCTGGTATCCCATCTGGGACTCCGGCGTCGGCCTCGACCACTCGGTGCGCACCGTGGAGGAGGCGGCCAAGGTCGCGAGGGAGGACCTCAAGGCGGTCCTCGGGCTCATCCAGGCCCGGCACGTGGCCGGAGACCCGGAACTGACGCGCTCGGCGCGCGAGACCGTGCTCGCCGAGTGGCGCGCCGACTCCCGGCGCAGGCTGGGCGAGCTGCGGGACGCCGCCGACAAACGGGCGGAGTCAAGCGGGGAACTGGCGTTCCTCCTCGAACCCGACCTCAAGGACGCCCGCGGCGGCCTGCGCGACGTGCAGGCGATGCAGGCCGTGGCCGCGGCCTGGGTCGCCTCGGCCCCGGGCCCGCGCGTCCGCGAGGCCTACGAGCTGCTGCTCGACATCCGGCACGGCCTGCACCTGGTGACCGCCCGCGGCGCCGACCGCCTGGTGCTCCAGGAGCAGGACGCGGTCGCCGGAGTCCTGGGCCTTCTCGACGCCGAGGCGCTGATGCGCAGGCTCGCCGAGGCCGCCAGGACGATCTCGCACTCCTTCGACGCCACCTGGCGCACCGTCGACCGGCTGCTGACCGGTCCCACGCCGAGGGGCCGCCGGCCGCTCGCCGACGGCGTCGTCGAGCACGGCGGCGAAGTCGTGCTCGCCCGCGGGGTCAACCCGCGCAAGGATCCGGTGCTCGTGCTGCGCGCCGCGGCCGCGGCCGCGGAGGCCGGGCTGCCGCTGGCGCCCGCCACGGTCAGCACGCTGGCCGCGCAGTCGCCGCCGCTCCCCGTGCCCTGGCCCGACGAGGCCCGCGACGCCCTGGTCGCCCTGCTTGGCGCGGGCCGCGCCGCCGTGCCGGTCTGGGAGGAGCTGGACCAGGCGGGCGTGCTGGTCCGCCTGCTGCCCGACTGGGAGCGGGTGCGGCACCGCCCGCAGCGCAACCCGGTGCACCGCTACACCGTCGACCGGCACCTGATCGAGGCCGCCGCGGGGGCCGCCTCGTTCACCCGTGAGGTGTCCCGGCCCGACCTGCTGCTCATCGCCGCGCTCCTGCACGACATCGGCAAGGGCTACCCCGGCGACCACTCCACCACCGGCGCCGTGGTCGCCCGCGACATCGGCACCCGGATGGGTCTGCCCGCGGCGGACGTCGAGATCCTGGAGACCGTGGTCCGCCACCATCTGCTGTTGCCCGAGACGGCCACCCGCCGTGACCTGGACGACCCGGTGACGATCTCCAGGGTGGCCGAGGCCGTGGGTTCACGAGAGGTGCTCGAACTGCTCGCGGCCCTCGCCGTGGCCGACGGCCACGCCACCGGGCCCGCCGCCTGGAACTCCTGGAAGGCCTCGCTGGTCGCCGACCTGGTACGCCGGGTCCGCTCGGTGCTCTCCGGGACCCCGTTGCCGCCCGCGCCCTCGCTCTCGGTGGAGCAGGCGTCCCTGGCCCGCCACGGCGGCGGTGCCGTCCGGGTCAACGGGGGAGCGGTCACCGTGGTCGCGCCGGACCGGGCCGGGCTGCTCTGGCGCGCGGCCGGGGTGCTCGCCGCGCACCGGATGGTGGTCCGCGCCGCCTCCGCGGCCTCGGCGGGTTCGACCGCCGTGATCGAGTTCTCGGTCGTGCCGGAGTACGGCTCGCCGCCCGACCCCGCGACCCTGGAGGCCGACCTGCGGCTGGTGCTGGCCGGCCGCCTCGACATCGAGCAACGCCTGGCCAGGAGGACCAGGGCGCTCCGTCCGGCCCGCGTCCCGGTGGCGCCTCCCCGGGTGACCCTGGTGGACGACGCCTCCAACACCGCGACGGTCATCGAGGTGCGCGCCCATGACCGTCCGGGGCTGCTGTGGCGGATCGGCAGGGCGTTCGGGGAGTGCGGCCTCGACGTACGAGCCGCGCGTGTGGAGACCCTCGGCGCGGAGGCGGTGGACGTCTTCTACGTGGTCGACAGAGCCGGCCGGCCGCTGACGGACGAGGTCCAGCGGGCGCAGGTGCGGGATCAGGTGCTGGCTGCCCTGCGATAACGATAGACAATCAATCTCTAGTCGCCTTCGTACCGATTAAGTCCGGTTTGTCGTCTTTGCCGATTCTTGCCCGTGACCTTGTGGTTATATGAAACCACTTGCTCTGTGAGGTGAAGGGTGGCGAGAGCGGTGACGACGGCGACGACGGCGGCAACCGAGAGCGGGAGCGCCTCCGCGAACGACCGCGGCAAGCGTTCCGCCACCCGGTTCGGTCTGCGGAACTGGCGCGTCCGGTCGCGTCTCACGGCTCTGATCCTGGTGCCGACCGCGGTGGGTGTGGTGCTCGCCGGGGCGCGCGTGGTCGACTCCGTCGACAGCGTGTCCGGTTACCAGCGCACGGCCACCGCGGCGGAGTACTCGGGCAGCCTGCGCGACCTGGCCCAGGCACTGGGCCTGGAGCGCGACCGGGGCGCCTGGGCGATGTTCCAGCCCTCGAACAGAGGGCTTCAGGAGAGCGACGAGGCGCAGCGCAAGCTGGTCGACACGCTGGTCAAGAAGGTGAAGCCGGAGCTTCAGGGCATCGACGACGCCTACGGCGTCCGCGCGGTCAAGGCGGCCAGGGACGTCTCCTACCAGCTGGAAGGCCTCCCCGAGCTGCGCCGGCTGCCCGGCACCAACCGCGTGGAACGTTACAGCCTCATGATCGCCCCGCTGCTCCGGCTCCACGAGGAGCTCACGCTGGTCAGCGACGACCCGGAGATCATCGGTAACACCCGCGCGCTCAGCGCCCTCGCCTACGCCAAGGAGGAGGTCTCCAAGCAGCGCGCCCGGCTGCTGGCCGGCTACTACGCGCCGTCGCTGATCAACCCGCAGGAGATCGAGAAGTTCATCGCCTCCCGCTCCCGGATGGAGGAGTTCAAGGCGGACTTCGGCGTGGAGGCGAGCCCGGCCAACAGCCAGCTCCTCGTCACCGCGCTGATCGACGAGCGGGTGCACCGCGCCGAGCTGACCAAGTCCAGGGCGATCGTGCTCGCCGGCGACTCGGACCACACCGGGCGGCTGCTGAGCGACGCGAACGCGGTCAAGCAGTGGTTCTCGGACAACACCGCGACCCTCGACCAGATGCGGAAGGTCGAGACCAAGGTCGCCGGTGACGTGATCACCCGGGCCCGCACGCTGGAGGACACCGAGCAGCGCAATGCGATCATCGCCTCCGCGCTGATCCTGCTCCTGCTCCTGCTCGTCCTCGGCCTGACGGTTCTCATCGCCCGCTCGATGGTCATGCCGCTGCGCCGCCTGCGGGCCGAGGCGCTGGAGGTGGCGGGCTTCAGGCTGCCCGAGGTCGTGCGGCGGCTGCGGGTCTCCGGTGACAGCCGGACACCCGACGTCGCCCCCATCTCCGTCGAGGGCAAGGACGAGATCGGCGAGGTCGCCAAGGCCTTCGACGAGGTCCACCGGCAGGCCGTGCGCCTGGCCGCCGAGGAGTCCGAGCTCCGCTCCAACATCAGCGCGATGTTCGTCAACCTGTCGCGCCGCACGCAGACGCTGGTCGAGCGGCAGATCTCACTGATCGACGGCCTGGAGAAGGGCGAGGAGGACGGCGGCCGGCTGGCCGACCTGTTCCGGCTCGACCACCTGGCCACCCGCATGCGCCGCAACTCCGAGAACCTGCTGGTCCTCGCCGGTCACGAGCCGCCCCGCAGACGCAGCCAGCCGGCCAAGCTCGTCGACGTCGTGCGCGCCTCGCTCTCCGAGGTGGAGGACTACGAACGGGTCCAGGTCAAGGTCCACCGCACGATCTCGGTCGCGGGCAGCGCCGCCAACGACATCGTCCACCTGGTCGCCGAGCTGGTCGAGAACGCTCTCCAATTCTCCCCGAGGGCCAGCCAGGTCGTCGTCTCCAGCAGCATGGTCGAGGGCGGCGGCGCGCTGCTCGCGGTCAGCGACGCGGGCATCGGCATGCCCGCCGACGAGCTGATGGAGATCAACCGCCGTCTGGCGGACCCGCCCGTCGTCGACGTCTCGGTCTCCCGGCGGATGGGCCTGTTCGTCGTCGGCCGGTTGGCGCTGCGCCACGGCGTCCGCGTTCAGCTCCGCCCGCAGGAGGGCAGCGGTCTCGTCGCCATGGTGCTTCTCCCGTCGGAGCTCGTCATCTCGGCGGTGCAGCCCACGCAGACCCCGTCCTGGGGGGCGGAGCCGGTGTCCCCGCAGGGCTCCCCCGGCCAGTCCTTCTCCGGCCGGCCGCCGGTCCGGCAAGGCCCGGCGGGGCCGGTTCCCACCGGTCCGGTCCCGGCCGGGCAGGGCGGCTCGCCCGACCGGTCCGCATTCGGTCAGTCGTCGTTCGGTCAGTCGTCGTTCGAGCAGACCTCGTCCGGTCAGTCGTCGTTCGGTCAGTCGTCGTTCGAGCAGACCTCGTCCGGCAGGGCCTCCTTTCCCGGCCTCCCGGACACCCCGGCGTCCGGGCCCGCCCCGCAGCCCGGCGGCCAGACCGGTCACGCACCGCAGGGTCCGGCGTTCGCGGGGCCGCCGAGCATCCCGACGAGCAGCGGTGTTCCGCTCCCCAAGCGTCAGGTCAACGGCAACAGGGGAGCCGCTCCCACGCCCGGTTTCTCCGCCTGGAGCAACGACTCCTACGACCCGCCGGCCGCGCCCATGCCGAGTGTGGGAGTCTCCCCGCTCGAACCCGAGGGGGAGGAGTTCCTGCCCATCTTCGCCTCGGTCGAGTCGGCCTGGTTCCGCCGGGCGGACGAGGCGGCCCGGGGCGAGACCGCCGCCCGGCCGGTGGACCGGGCACCGGAGCCGGCGGCCGGGGCGGACGAGCGCCGGCCGGACGAGTCCTGGGCTGAGGCGTCCACGCCCCCGATCGGCATGCCGGTTTACGAAGCCCGGCACGCGCCGGTCGCGGAGCCCGACGGGCAGATCACCGCGGAGCCCGCCCGGCCGCACCGGCCGGGTGACTGGCGGACCCCCTCCGACGCGGGCTGGCAGGCCGCCCAGGCGGCGAACGACCCCACCTTGGGCGGAATCACCCCGGCGGGCCTGCCCAGGCGCACCCCCAAGGCGAACCTCGTGCCGGGCGCCGCGGCGCCCGGCACGCCCGCCGCCCCCATGCCGCCCGGCTCGGCGGATCGGGTGCGCAGCCGGCTTTCCAGTTTCCAGCAAGGTGTACGGCGGGGCCGTGCTGAAGTAGTCGAGGCAACCACGAGGAGCCTGGTGGACAAGGAGGAGAGTTCGTGACGACCCTGAGCCATGAGGCACGCAGGTTCGACTGGCTGATCACCGAGTTCGTCCGCGGCACCCCCGGTGTCGCGCACGCGGTGTGCGTCTCGGCGGACGGACTGCGGATCGCCAGTTCCGAGGGGTTCCCCGACGACAGGGCCGACCAGCTCGCCGCCGTCGCGGCGGGCCTGCTCAGCCTGACCGTGGGGGCGTCGCGCGTGTTCGAGGGCGGTGCCGTCACCCAGACCGTGGTCGAGATGGAACGCGGCCTGCTGCTGGTCATGGCGATCAGCGACGGTTCGGCGCTCGCGGTGCTGGCCGCCCCCGACTGCGACATGGGCCTGGTGGCCTACCAGATGACGCTGCTCGTCGACCGGGCGGGGCAGGTGCTCACCCCCGCCCTCCGGGCCGAGCTGCAGTCCGTCCGGAGCCGGTAGTGGCCGCGTTCCGGGGAGGGTCCCGCACGGGAGAGGGCCGTGCTCGGGAGTGACGGAATCATGGGGGACGAGGAGCCCCTGTTCCGCCCGTACGCCGTCACCGGCGGGCGGGCGGAGCCTCGTTTCCACCTGGCGCTGGAGACACTGGTCTCGTCGTCCTTTCTCATGGAGGAGGAACTCGCCCTGCTCACCCCGGAGCAGGAGGCGATCATCAGGCTCTGCCGTTCGTTCCGGTCGGTCGCTGAGATCTCGGCGCTGCTGAGGATTCCGCTCGGTGTGGCCCGCGTGCTCGTGGCGGACATGGTCGATGAGGGCCTCGTCCGCATCCACCAGCCGCACCTCGACGAGGGACAGCCGGATCTCACCATGCTCGAAAGGGTTCTCAGTGGACTTCGCAGGCTCTGACCACGGTGGCCTGTCGTCAACGAAGATCGTTGTCGCGGGTGGTTTCGGCGTCGGCAAGACCACGTTCGTGGGATCGGTGTCGGAGATCCTGCCGCTGACCACCGAGGCCGTGATGACCGACGCCAGCGCCGGCATCGACGATCTGGGTCTCACCCCCGACAAGGCGACCACCACCGTGGCCATGGACTTCGGTCGCCTTTCTCTGGACCGCGACCTGATCCTGTACCTGTTCGGCACCCCCGGCCAGCACCGGTTCTGGTTCATGTGGGACGACCTGGTGCGCGGCGCCATCGGCGCGGTGGTCCTGATCGACACGCGGCGGCTGGCCGACGGTTTCCCGGCGATCGACTACTTCGAAGAGGCCCGGCTGCCCTTCGTGGTCGGCGTCAACGGCTGGAACGGGGAGTTCCCGCACACCGAGGAGGAGGTGCGCGAGGCCCTCGCCCTCGCCCCGCACGTCCCCATCGTGCGGACCGACGCCCGCGCCCGCGACTCGGTCAAGGCCACGCTCATCACCCTGGTCGAGCACGTCCTGCGGGTCCGCGCGGTGTACGGCACGCCGGTCTGAGGCGCGTTCCTCCGGCGTGCGGCGCGCCCGGCACACCGGTCTGGGCCCTGTTCCTCCGAGGTTTCTCCGCGGCTTTTCCCGGGCCCCCTCGTGTATGGCGGACGGATGGCCGTCGCCGGTTCCATCGGGGAAAAAGCCGCGGTCCGTGGAAATACGTCGGCGGCGTGTGCTTCCGGGCCGCCTCGATCAGCGTTTCATCGCTTTCCGCGTAAACGGTTCGATTGTTTCTCCCCGCCGGGAGGCCGTGGCGACTCCCGCGAGCCGCCTCCCGGCCGGGCCGGCGGCTTTCCGGGGCGTGAACCGTGGTCGCGGCACCGCCGGGCGGGGGTGCCGTCTCCCTCGGGGCCCGGTGCGCCGATCCCGTGAGGGTGCCCGCGGGAGAGGTCAAGATATCGCGGAGACATCGGAGAACGCAGCGGCGTAATCGTCGCGGGATGGTCGCATCCGGCCGTTACGTGATCGCACCTCTGGAACGATGTAAACAGCCATATCGACTGAGAAATGCATAATGCGAGTATTCGGATGACCGAAACGCGGTTTCCAGTCCTGAGCTGTAGTCCTGGGTTCCGGTCGCCAATTCCGGGGAACGGACATTCACCGAGCGGTGTTCCCTTGGCGCTCCCTTGGCTCCGCCGGTTGGGATGTGCTCGAATTACCGGGAACCAAGGGAAATTCGGCCACGGGTTCGTCCACCGAGAGGCAGCGTTCGGTGAGCACATATACGGTCCGGGAGGCGGGCGGCGGCCTCCGCCCGGGGAACTGGCGGGTGCGGTCGCGGCTCGTCGCGCTCGTCCTCGTCCCCACCGTCGCCGCGGTGCTGCTCGGCGGAGTCCAGGTGCTCGCCTCGATGAGCGCGGCCGACGACTATCAGCGGGTCAACGACCTCGCCCGGCTCTCCGACCGCGTCGGCGCGCTCGCCCACGAGCTGGCCGAGGAACGCGACCGCACGGCCTGGTTCATCGCCCTGGGCCGCCCGGAGAGCGGCGTGCGGGACATGCGGGCCCGGACGGACCTGGTGGACGACGCCGCGGCCCGCGTCCGCGAGAGCGGCGTCCTGCTCGGCGGGCAGGTGGGCGGCCGCACCGGGGACGAGGTCGAGACCGTGCTCGCCCGGCTGGAGGACCTCGCCCCGCTCCGCCGGCAGGCGCTGCAGTCGACGCTGTCACCCGACGCCGCCGTCGCCGCCTACTCCCCGATCATCGCCGACCTGCTCTCCCTCCACGACGAGCTCGGCAGGGGCGCCGCCGACGACGTCCTGGTCAGCCGGGCGCTGACCCTGGACGCGCTCGT
Source organism: Streptosporangium fragile (assembly GCF_039534445.1). NCBI lineage: Bacteria > Bacillati > Actinomycetota > Actinomycetes > Streptosporangiales > Streptosporangiaceae > Streptosporangium > Streptosporangium fragile. The sequence continues at coordinate 55,350 of NZ_BAAAVI010000010.1, forward strand.
CCGCGCGAAGGAGGCGCTGTCGTACCAGCGGGCGCTGCTGACGGTGGCGCTCGTGGCCGGGCGGTTCGAGCGGGAGCAGCTGGAACAGTTCCTCGGCGCACTCGCCGTCGAGCGCGCCGAGCGCGAACGCTTCGCCGCCGGGACCGGGAGCGAGGAGCGCCGCGTCTTCGACGAGACCGTCGACGGCCGCGCCGCCGGCCGGGCCGGATCCCTCCGCGAGCTGGCGCTGCGCCGCGCCGCCGCGGGAGCTTCCCTGAAAGGGCTCGACCCGGCGGCCGGAAACGACGCCGGGCAGTGGTACGAGGCCGCCACGGCCGTGATCGACCAGATGCGCGGCGTCGAGAAACGGCACGCCCAGGACATCGTCGTCCGCAGCCAGGAGCTCCGCGACGGCGAGCGGACCCGCGCCCTGCTCGTCGCCGGGGCCGTCACGGGGCTGCTGCTGATCGTGCCGACGATCACCACAGGGGTGGCGCGCTCCCTGGTCAGGCCGTTGCGGCTGCTGCGCCGGGAGGCGCTGGACGTCGCGGAGGAGCGGCTGCCCTCGTACGTCCGGCGGGTCCGCGAGTCGCGCGGCGGCGAGGTCGTCGCCGGCATACCGCCGATCGGGATCGTCTCCCGGGACGAGATCGGCGAGGTCGCGCGGGCGTTCGACGAGGTCCACCGGGAGGCCGTCCGGCTCGCGGGCGAGGAGGCCAGACTGCGCGACACCGTGAACGCGATGTTCGTCAGCCTCTCCCGGCGCAGCCAGGCGCTGGTGGAGCGCCAGCTCACCCTCGTCGAGCGGTTGGGGCGCGGCGAGCGCGACGACCGGCGGCTGGCGGACCTGCGCGCACTCGACCACCTGGCCACCCGCATGCGCCGCAACAGCGAGAACCTGCTCGTCCTGGCCGGGCAGGAGGCCGCGCGGCGCCGGCAGCGGCCGGTCGAGCTGACGGAGGTGATCCGCGTCGCCCTGTCGGAGGTGGAGGACCACGACCGGGTGACGATCCGGGCCGGCTCCGGTGCCGCCGTCGCGGGCCCCGCGGTGGGCGACGTCGTCCACCTGCTGGCCGAACTGGTGGAGAACGCCGTCTCGTTCTCGCCGAAGGGAACCCCGGTCACGGTGTCCGGCGACCGGGTCGACGGCGGCGTGATGGTCGCGGTGACCGACCAGGGCATCGGCATGACCCCCGGCGAGCTGGCCGAGGCGAACCGGCGCCTGGCCGACCCGCAGGTGGCCGACGCCTCCGTCGCCCGCCGCATCGGCCTGTTCGTGGTCGGCCGTCTCGCGCTCAGACACGGTATCCGCGTCCGGCTCCATCCCCGGGAAACCGGCCTGACCGCGATGGTCACGCTCCCGGAGTCACTGCTCGTCGCCGCGTCCGCCATGCCCGTCGCGCCTCCGCGGGCGCCCGTGCTCGCGGCGCCGGTCGCTCCGGAGGCGTCCCCCGCGCCGTTGTGGAACAGGCCACCGGGGACGACCGGGCCGAGCGTGTGGAGTCCGCCCCCGGAACGGCCCCGCCCCACCGGCGAGCGCAGCGCGTTCCCGCCCCCCGGCCCCCTCGACCGCCTCCCCGGCTCCACCGGAGCGAACGAGACCGGGCCGCCGCCCCGGGCGGGCACGTCACCGCCGGGGGAGGACGACTACCTGCCGATCTTCGCCTCGGTCGAGTCGGGCTGGTTCCGGATCTCCGGTTCCGCCCCGGCCTCCGCCGCGGACACCGGCGTCCCCTCCTCCGATCCCGCTCGCTTCTCCGGTTCCGGTGCTTCCGCGGCGCCGGGCTCCGGCGGTCCCGCCGCCTCCGGAGTCGCTCCCGTGGGACGCCCGGCCGGGCCCGGCTCCTGGTCGTCGCCCGGGGACGGCGGCTGGCGGGCCGCGCAGGCGGCGAGCATCCCGGCACTGGGCGGAACGATCGCGGCGGGCCTGCCCAAACGGACGCCCAGGGCGAACCTGGTACCCGGCTCGGTGAGCCCCTCGCGGCCGCAGCCCCCGGTGCGCCCCCGGCCCGCCGACGCCTCCCGCTCCGCCGAGCGGGCCCGCAGCCGGATGACGAGCTTCCAGGAGGGCGTGCGCAAGGCCCGCGACGAGATCCCGGACCGGGAGCGCTGACCGCGCGGGGCGGACACCGGGACGGCGGCCGGCGGCTCCGCGGGAGCCGGGACCCGCCCCCGCCCTCCTCGGGCGCGTCCTCGGCGGCCTGCGTCCTCTGCCGGCGTGGGCGCCGGCACGGTCGCCGCGGGTCAGGACCCGGCGAGCCACCACCGGGCGGCGACGAGCTCGGCCACCAGGGTCTCGGTCAGGAGCGCCACGTCGGGGTCGTCGTCGTGGCGGTAGCGTACGGACGCCTTGGCGCCGGGCAGTTCGCCTCCGACGGTCAGGACGGTGGAGCCGCGCCGGCGGATCCAGTCCATGGCCTGCTCGTCGTAGCGGGAGCCGGGGAACAGGATGGCCCGGTAGTCGAGGGTCTTGGTGAGGTAGACGTCCACGTGGGCCCAGTCGCCGGTCTCACACGCGTCGGCCGCCCTGCGGGGCCCCTCCCGGACCATCAGGGCCGACTGCTCCGCGGAGGACAGGCGCTCGGCGGGGGCGATCGCGTAGACGCCGTGCGGGCCGTCGAGCAGGTCCGCCGCGGGCTCCAGCCACTCCCCGCGCCGGTCGAGCAGGTCCGCGGTCGCCTCGGCTGTGCGGCGCAGCAGCGCGGGCACGTCCCGGTCGAAGCCGCCGGCGGTGCCGGCCCGGCCGGTGAGGCGGCCGCCCAGGGCCAGCAGCAGGGCGATGGTGTGCTGGAACGTCCGGCAGGAGACGCCGCCGCGTTCCTCGCCCGCGACCATCGGGACCACCAGGTCGGCGCCCTCGGTGACGGCCGAGCCCGGCTTGTTGGTCAGGGCGAGCACGAAGGACCGGCCATGGTGGCGTTCGACCGCGTCCAGGGTCTCCCGGCTGCCGCCGGTGGCGGAGATCGCCACGACCAGCGTGTCCGGGCTCGCCGGGTACGACAGGGACGCCGAGGCGTACTCGGCCACCGCGTCCACACCCGCCGCCCGCAGGCGCAGCGCGGCCACCCGGGCGGCGTACCGGGAGCTGCCCATGCCGAGGAAGAGCACCCGCCTGACGCCGGCCGGGATCCCCGCGAACGGGTCGCCGGTCTCCAGGGTGCCCGCCAGCTCGGCCAGGGCGGCGGGCTTGGCCTCCAGGTCGGCGAGGTACAGCTCGGGTTTCACATGATCTCCTTCAACGTTCGGTCACCGGTACCAGGACCGTAGGACCCCCATCGGGGCGTAACGCCAGCGGGGCAGGTGCCGGGCCGCGTAGATGAGCTCCCGGCACTCCTGCTCGATCTCGAAGGGGCGTACCAGGGAACGGTCCAGGAGCGTGGCGCGGCCGAGCCCCGCCAGGCGTTCCCGGTAGGCGGACTCCAGCGCGGCGCGGGCCGCGGCGGCCCACTCGCGGGTCGCCGCGGGGTCGGCGCCGCGGCGCTTGATCGCGACCTGGCCGACGTGTTCCAGGCTCGTGGTGAGCTGGGCGAGGTCGCGGGCCGCGGGCTGGAAGGGGTCGGCGCCGGTGACGGTCGGGTTGCCGTCGAAGTCGATCACCGCGTAGCCGTCCCGCCAGCGGAGCATCTGGCCGACGTGCAGGTCGCCGTGGATGCGGATCAACGGGGTGGTGCCCACCGAGGTCAGCGGGGCCAGCTCGGCGCGGAGCGCGTCCGCGCGTGCGGCGAGCCAGTCCCCGTCCTCGCCGTCGGTCACCGCCAGCGCCTCGTCCAGTGCCTGCCGGGCCCGGACCGACCAGGGGTGCTCCCCGGCCGGCGCCGCCGGCGCCTGCCGTACCGGGTCGGGGAAGGTCGCGGACGGGGTGGCCATCGCGGCGTGCAGGTCGGCGGAGAGGACGCCCAGGTCGGCGGCGAAGGCGGTGCGCCCGGAGACGGCCTCGTCCACGCACCACTCCCAGCCGTCCGCGGCGTCCGGCAGGTAGGCCGTGACCAGCGCGAGCAGCAGCTCGGTGCCGTCGCCGGCGCGGCGCGAGACGGACGCGTACGGGGTGGCGGTGGCGGTGAAGCCCACCGAGGTCAGGTGGGCGAACACGTCGGGCGTCGGCTGGGGGAGCGGGGCGGGCGGGGTGAGCCATTTCACAACCACGCTCTCGCCCACTACCACGGAGTGGTTGGTCTGGTCGACGTCGAAGCCCCGCTCGCGTACCCGATCACCCCCGGAGATCGACGACAATTGAGTGTCGATTGAGAAGCCAGCCGCGAAGGGGGCAGGGAGTGGACGGAACCGGCGAACGGTGAATAAAGGGGGAACATCGCAGCTCAGAGCGGCAAGCAGCTCGATGGTCCGCCCGTCACCGGCTCGTGGCGCCGGATCCAGTCGTTCCCAGATTGAACTTCGGTTCAACAAACAAGCCAAACTTTCCAGGGGTGATGTCGTGAAAAGTCTTGCTGAAGTTAATGATGGCTGCAACACTCCTGCTTTGGTCTGCCGTGTCCCTTACGGCCGGTCTACCCCACATAAACTGGATTCTGAAGGAGTAGCGGCCGTGTCCCGCACTCGGTTCACCCGTCGTCTTCCGGCTGCCGCCCTGGTCGCCGGGCTCGCACTCGCAGTTTCGGCATGTGGCGGGGAGGCCGCGAACACCGCCGCGCCCGCCGCCAGCGCTTCAGCCGCCCAGCTCGACCCGAACGCGGATCTGTCGAAGCAGAGCATCACGATCTCGGTTTGGGACGGCTACACGCCCAAGGACCTCCCCGAGAGGGTCAAGGAGAAGCTCAAGACCGACCTGAAGGTCACGCTCCACGCCACCAACGAAGAGATCATGGCGAAGCTGACCAGCGGCACGAACACCGGGCTCGACGTGGCGTTCGTCTCCGGCCAGTACGCCCAGGCCCTCAACGAGGCCGGCCTGCTGGAGCCGATCCACCCCGAGCTCATCCCGAACCTCACCAACCTCTACCCCGAGGCCAAGGAGCTCTCCTACGACAAGGGCAACGTCTTCTCGGTTCCCTACACCTGGGGCACGACGGGCATCTGCTACCGCGAAGACCTGGTGAAGACGCCCCCGACGAGCTGGAACGACCTCCTCAACCCGCCGGCCGATGCGGTCAAGAAGGTCACCATGATGACCACCGAGCGCTGGCTGGCCCTGCCCGCCATCAAGGCGCTGGGCCTGTCGGTCAACACCAAGAGCGACGACGACCTGGAGAAGGTCAAGGCGAAGCTGCTGGAGGCCAAGCCGAAGCTGCTCGGCTACGACGACACCACCTTCGGCGACAAGCTCAAGAGCGGCGAGGCCGTGATGGTCGAGGCGTGGGACGGCTGGTGCCCCACCAGCGAGAAGAACATCAAGTTCGTCGTGCCCAAGGAGGGCAGCGACCTGTGGGTGGACACCATGGTCGTGCTGAAGTCCTCCAAGAACAAGGAGGCGGCGCACGCCTTCATCAACTACATCCTGGACCCGAAGGTCCACGGCTGGGCCGCGGAGAACATCCTCTACAAGGTCCCGAACAAGGCCGCCATGGACTCCATGGACCCCAAGCTGAAGGCCGCCAACGCCCCGCTGCAGATGAGCCCGTCCGACCTGCTCAAGGGTGAGTCGATCGTCGACCTCGGGGAGGACTCGACCAAGTTCACCCGCCTGGCGACCGAGGTCGCGGCCCAGCAGTGAACCGCCCCACCACCGTTACCGGCGCGTCCGCGAATTCGCGGGCGCGCCGGTCGCGTGCCCTGGCAAGGCTCTTCTTCCTGGGGCCCGGGCTGGCCTACCTGATCGTCTTCCTCCTGGTCCCGCTGGCCCTGCTCATCAGCTACACGGTCGTCGACAGGGACCGGTTCGGCCGGCTCACCTACGAGGTGACGGCGGAGAACTTCGTCCGGCTGCTCGACCCGCTCTACGTCAACGTCGTGGTCAGCTCGCTGAAGCTGGCCACGATCGCCACGGTGATCGCCCTTCTGATCGGCTACCCCACGGCCTACCTGATCGCCCATCTCCCGCGGAACTGGAAGACGGTCGCCCTGGTCGCGGTCGTCCTGCCGTTCTGGACCAACTTCCTGATCCGCATCTACGCCTGGAACAGGCTGCTCAGCGGTCCCGGGCTGGTCAACTCCACCCTCATGGACCTGGGGCTGATCGACAAGCCGCTGGAGCTGCTCTACAACCAGGGCACCATCGTCACCGGCCTGGTCTACTCGTACCTGCCGCTGATGATCCTGCCGGTGTACGCGGCGATCGGGAAGGTGGACCCGCAGCTCCGCGAGGCCTCGGCCAACCTGGGCGCGGGGCCGGTCCGCACGTTCATGTCGGTGACGCTCCCGCTGACCCTGCCCGGCGTGCTCACCGGCTGCCTGTTCGTCTTCGTGCCGAGCTTCGGCAACTTCATCATCCCCGACCTGCTCGGCGGCGGCCGTTCCATCATGGTCGGCAACCTGATCAGGGACCAGTTCCTCAAGGCGCGCGACTGGCCGTTCGGGGCCACCCTCACGCTGGCGCTGCTCGCCGCGCTGGTCGCTCTGCTGCTCCTGCAGGCCGTCGTGCTGCTCCTGCAAGCCTGGAGGTCCCGACGTGCGTAGATCCCGCTTGCTGTACGTCCCCTTCTGGGCCACGTACGTCTTCCTCTACACGCCGATCGTCGTGGTCGTCGTGATGTCGTTCAACGCCGGGAAGTCGCCCTTCGTCTTCGAGGGCGTCAGCCTCAGGTGGTACGCCACGCTCGCCCGGAACGCCGACATCCGCGAGGGCCTGGTCAACACGCTGATCGTGGCCGCGGGCTCCACCGCGCTCGCCACGGTGCTCGGCACCCTGCTGGCCGTGGGCCTGGCCCGCTACACCAGGTCGCGGCTGCTGGACGCGCTGGGCACGCTGCCCGCGATCCTGCCCGACCTGGTGCTCGGCCTCGGCCTGCTGGTGCTCTACGCGACCGTCAAGATGACCCTCGGCCTGCACTCGGTGCTGCTGGCCCACACGGTGTTCGGCATGGCGTTCGTGTCCGCGGTGGTCCGCACCAGGCTCGTCCACGCCGACACCTCCCTGGAGGAGGCGTCCAGGGACCTGGGGGCCAGGCCGCTGACCACGTTCGCCCGGGTCACGCTGCCGCAGCTCGCCCCGGGCATCCTGGCGGGCGCCCTGCTGGCGTTCACCCTCTCGATCGACGAGTTCGTCATCGCCTTCTTCACGGCGGCGCCCACCACGCCGACCCTGCCCATCATCATCTACTCAATGGTCCGCTTCGGGGTCACCCCGGAGGTCAACGCGCTGGCCACGATCCTGCTGGCCGTGAGCTTCACCGTGGTGATCGTGGCCCAGCGGACGACCCGACTGACGGAGTCGCTGTTCTGATGCTGAAGATCACAGATGTCAGCCGCCGGTTCGGCGACGTCACCGCGCTGTCGGGGGTCTCCCTGGAGATCCGGCAGGGCGAGTTCTTCGCGCTGCTCGGTCCCAGCGGATGCGGCAAGACGACGCTCCTGCGGATCCTGGCCGGCTTCGAGTACCCCGACGAGGGTTCCGTCACGCTCGACGGGGAGAACCTGCTCAACCAGCCCGCGTACCGCCGTCCGGTCAACCTGATGTTCCAGTCGTACGCGCTCTTCCCCCACATGACCGTGGCCAGGAACATCGCCTACGGTCTGGAGCGGGAGAAACTGCCCAAGGCCGAGATCCGCGAACGGGTGAACGAGGTCCTGGAGAAGGTCGGCCTGAGCGCGGCGGCCAGGCGCAAGCCGCACCAGCTCTCCGGCGGGCAGCGGCAGCGGGTCGCGCTGGCCCGCGCGATCGTCAAGCGGCCGCGCCTGCTGCTGCTGGACGAGCCGCTGTCCGCGCTGGACAAGAAGGTCCGCGCGGAGATGCAGCTGGAGCTCAAGCGCCTCCAGCACGAGGTCGGCATCACCTTCGTCGTGGTCACCCACGACCAGGAGGAGGCCATGTCGCTGGCCGACCGCATCGCGGTCTTCAGCGCGGGCAGGGTCGAGCAGGTGGACGCGCCGGTGGAGCTGTACGAGCGCCCGGCCACCCGCTTCGTCGCCGACTTCGTCGGGGCCAACAACCTCTTCGAGGGGCTGGCGTCCTCCTCCGGTCTGGTCGGCGGGCTGGGCGTGCTGCCCGGGACGTCGGACCTGCCCGACGGGACGCCCGCCCTGCTCGCGGTCCGGCCGGAGCGGGTCAAGCTGACCGAGGTGTCCGAGGAGGTCGTCCCGGCCGAGGCGGTCGAGGTGGCGGAGGTGTCCGAGGAGATCGTCCCGGCCGACGGGGTCGAGGTGGCGGAGGTGTCCGAGGAGGTCGTCCCGGCCGCGAAGGCCGGCAAGGGCAAGGGCGCCGTGGCGGGTGTGCTGCGTGGCGAGGTCGTCGACGTCAGCTTCTACGGCGGCATCTCGCACGTCTCGGTGCGGGTGGACGGGCACCACACGCCGGTCCTGGTCGCCACCCAGGGGGCCACCAGGGTCGAGGCGGGGTCACCGGTGGCCCTGAACTGGGCCGAGACCGACGGGGTGCTGATCCCTCAATGAGATGTCTTGAGGGGGTGGTCCGTCGCGGTCCGGGCGTACTCCAGGATGAGCTCCGTCGCCTCGTCCGGGCCGATCACCGGGTGGCGCGCCGTGATGCGGTAGCCGTAGGCGTCCTCCAGGGCGACCAGGTTGCGGGCGATGATCGAGGAGTCGCAGGACAGCGTGAAGGTCCCCAGCGCCGCTCCGGTCTCCAGGATGCTCTGGTAGAGCGAGACCTGGCGGTCGTAGAGGGTGGTGAGCAGCAACGCGTACATCCGGTTGCGGTGCGCGGCCCCGCCCAGCTCGTTCAGCAGCCGCACGTCCGGGTCGTCCGGCCCGTGCGGCAGCCCCGAGCGGACGGTCACGATCAGTTTCTCGGCCGGGTCGCGCATGCCGCTGATCCGCTTGAGGCGCTGCTCGTAGAAGCGCTCCAGCCCGGAGTGGTGGGCGTCGATCAGCAGTTCGCTGAGCTGGGGATAGTGGTACAGCACGGCCCCGGAGGTGAGGCCGGCCTCCTCGGCGACGTGGTTGAGGTGCACGCCCTCGGTGCCGTGCCGGATGATCGCCCGATGTGCGGCCGCGATGAGATCCAGGCGCCTATCCGCCCGTCCCTTGCGCGTCATGATCCCCCGCTCGTTGAAAACCACGCTCTGTACCGGGGTCCATAGTGACCGTTTCCTGGCGTTTTTGCTAGCCACGAATTGAACCATTCTTCAAAAGCCACAAAACCACGGCGCAAGGAGGCGCGATGTCTCTCACGATCCTGTTCATGCCGGAGAGTGCCTACGGGCCGACGAACAACTGCATCGGCATCGGTGACATTCTGCGTAAGCGCGGTCACCGCGTTGTCTTCGCAGCTGAGGCTTCCTGGAAGGGGAAATTGGAGGCCCTCGGATTCGAGGAGGACCTGGTCGATCTCGCGCCTCCGACCGAGGAGGAGCAGGACGCCGGTCAGTTCTGGAAGGACTTCATCCGGGACACCGCCCCGGAATACCGCAAGTCGACCCTGGAGCAGCTCGAGACGGTCACCAAGCCGATCTGGGAGTCGCTTATCGACGGTGTGAAGTACTGTGAGCCCCAGTTGAAGGAGATTATCGAGCGTGTCCGGCCCGACGTGATCGTCGAGGACAACGTGATCACGTTCCCGGCGCTGCTGACGGCGGGCAAGCCGTTCGTCCGCATCGTCTCCTGCAACCCGCTGGAGGTGCGCGGCGAGGGCGTGGCTCCGGTGTTCTCCGGCCTGCCCGCCGACGACCGCTCGGAGTGGGAGGCCTTCCGCGCGGAGTACGAGCGCACCCACCGTGAGATGTGGACCGCCTTCAACGAGTGGGTCGTGGCCCAGGGCGCCCCGGCCCTGCCCGACCTGGACTTCATCCACGAGGGCGACCTCAACCTCTACGTCTACCCGGAACTCCTGGACTACACCGACGCCCGGCCGCTGGGTGAGACCTGGCACCGTCTGGACTCCTCGGTGCGCGAGACCGACGAGAGCTTCGAGATCCCCGCGTCGCTGACCGAGCAGGACGGCCCGCTGGTCTACTTCTCGCTCGGCTCGCTCGGCTCGGCCGACGTCACCCTGATGCAGCGCGTCATCGACGCGCTGGCCACCACGCCGTACCGCTTCATCGTGTCCAAGGGCCCACTCCACGAGGAGATCAAGCTCGCCGACAACATGTGGGGCGCCGAGTTCGTGCCGCAGACCAAGATCATTCCCCAGGTCGACCTGGTCATCACGCACGGCGGCAACAACACCACCACCGAGGCGCTGCACTTCGGCAAGCCGATGATCCTGCTGCCGCTGTTCTGGGACCAGTACGACAACGCCCAGCGTGTCCACGAACTGGGTTACGGTGTGCGCCTGTCGACCTACACCTTCACCGACGAGGAGCTGACCGGCGCGCTGGACCGGCTGCTCGGCGACACCGAGCTCCGCGCGCGCCTGGCCGCCGCGGGCGAGGAGATCCGCAGGCGGGACGGCCTGCGCAAGGCCGCGGACCTGATCGAGCAGGCCGGCGCCTGACGGCTCTCCGCACCATCACGACGAGGGAAGTTCCATGGGCAAGTTGATCAATCCGGCGACCGGCGAGTTCCTGTCGGAAGTGGCCGACACCCCGGTCGCGGAGGTCGCGGCCGCCGTACGGCGGGCTCGCGCGGCCTTCGCGGAGTGGAGTGGGGCGACCCCGGCCGAGCGGGCCAGGGTGCTGTTGCGCTTCGCGGACCTCGTCGAGGCCGACGCCGAGGAGCTGACCCGGCTGGAGGTGGCCGAGACCGGCAAGCCCGCGGCGGTGTTCCGCGACGGCGAGCTGCCGTTCGCGGTCGACAACCTCCGCTTCTTCGCCGGCGCGGCCCGCTCGCTGGACGGCACCGGGGCCGGGGTCCTCAGCTCCGGCTACACCTCGGTGCTGGTCCGCCGCCCGGTCGGCGTCGTCGGATCGATCGCGCCGTGGAACTTCCCCCTCGTCATGGCGGTGTGGAAGATCGGCCCCGCTCTCGCCGCGGGGAACGCGGTGGTCATCAAGCCCGCGCCGCGGACGCCCGGCACCACGCTCCGGCTGGCCGAGCTGTTCGCCCGCGCGGGCGCGCCCGACGGCCTGCTCCAGGTCGTCCTGGGTGACGCCGAGGTCGGTGAGGCCTTGGTCACCGACCCCGGCGTGGACATGGTGAGCGTCACCGGTTCCACCGCGACCGGCCGTGCCGTCATGCGCGGCGCGGCCGGCTCGCTGAAGCGGGTCCATCTGGAGCTCGGCGGCAAGGCACCGGCGCTGGTCTTCGGTGACGCGGACCTGGCGGAGATGGCCAGGGGCGTCGCCATGGGTGCCACCTACAACACGGGTCAGGACTGCACGGCCGCGACCCGTGTCTACATCTCCCGCGAGGTGTACGGCGAGGCGGTGGAGGCGCTCCGCGAGACGCTGGCGCGGATCACCGTCGGCGACCCCTGGGACCCGTCCACCGACATCGGCCCGCTGATCTCCGCCGCGCACCGCGAGCGCGTGCACGGCTTCGTCGAGCGCGCGGGGGCTTCGGTGCTCTGCGGTGGCGCCCCGCTCGACGGTCCGGGGTTCTACTATCCGCCTACGCTGATCGCCGACGCCCGTCAGGACAGTGAGATCGTCCAGGGCGAGCTTTTCGGCCCGGTGCTGGTGGCCCTGCCGTTCGACGGCGAGGACGAGGCGGTGCGGCTGGCCAACGACACCCCCTACGGTCTGGCCTCCTCGGTCTGGTCGAGTGACGTGGCCAGGGCGCTGCGCGTCTCGCACCGCCTGGACGTGGGAGTGACCTGGGTGAACGACCATCTGCCCATCGCCTCGGAGGCGCCGCACGGCGGGGTGAAGGGAAGCGGCTTCGGCAAGGATATGAGTCAGGAGGCGGTACAGGAATACTCTGTGACCCGCCACCTGATGATCAAGCACCAGGTTCCGGAGGTGAGGGATTCCTTCCGGCCAGCCTGAAAACTTTGATGTCAGTTGTCCGTTTTGTGCGGATATGTCGTACTTACTCCATTCGAAGTGACATAAAGGATGTGCTCAAATTGCTTTCGCCGCTTCCAAATCCGGCGAGGGGTTACGTAGGCCAGTGATGACACAAGACCGCCGGAGCCACCGCGCGTCAGGGGTGGGCAGCCGATTCCTGCCGGCGAACTGGCGCGTGCGTCCCCGTCTGGTCGCGCTGATCCTGCTGCCCACCGTGGCGGCCGTTCTGTTGACCGGACTCCAGCTCACCACGGCGCTCTCCACCGCCAACGAGTACCGGCGGATGAGCGAGGTCGCCTCGCTGGTCGAGTCCCTCTCCACCCTCTCGCACGAGATGGGCGAGGAACGCGACGTCACCGCCTGGTACATCGCCTACAAGAACCGCACCTCGCTGAACAACCGCACCTTGCAGAACAAGGTCAAGGATCAGCGGGCGGTCGTCGACCGGGCCAGTGCCCAGGTCACGAGTGCGATCAAGGCCCTCGACCCGGCGCAGGCCTCCCGGGTCTCCACCGAGGTCGCCCAGGTCGGCCGCTGGCTGAACGGGCTGCCCGGCCTGCGGAGGCTGATGGCCGACGGCAGCGTCCTGCCGCGTGCGGTCCTCGGCATGTACTCGCGGATGATCGCCGACTTCATCACGCTCCACGACGATCTCGGCCGGAGCGGCGGCGACGAGCGCCTCATCGGTGACGCGCTCGCGCTGGGCTCGCTGAGCCGGGCCAAGGAGCAGGTCGCCAAGCAGCGAGGCACCCTCCTGGTCAGCTTCATGGACCGCAAGTTCGACTTCGACGACCCTGCCGACCTCCTCGGCGCGTACCGAAGCCAGCAGAGCGAGGAGAACGCCTTCCGCGCGACCGCGTCCGCCACCGACGTCAAGCGCTTCGACGACGTGGTCGGCAGCTCGCAGGTCCAGGCCGACGCCATCCGGACCCTCGTCATGTCGCGCATGCGCGAGAACAAGCCGCTGGAGCGGATCAACGGCCAGACCTGGTTCAAGAGCGCCGACACCTGGTACACCGCCTCCTCGGCCATCGTCAACAGCATGCGTTCCGTCGAGCGTGGCCTGGCGGCCGGCGTCGTAACCCGCAGCCGGGAGCTGCAGAGCGCCGAGCAGCGCAGCGCCATCATCTCCGGTGCGTCGATCCTCGTCCTGATCGTCCTGATCCTGTTCGTCACCTTCTGGGTGGCCGGGACGCTGGTCCGGCCGCTGCGCAAGCTGCGGAGCGAGGCGCTGGAGGTGGCCGGCACCCGGCTGCCCGAGACCGTCCGCGTGCTGCGCGAGTCCGGGGACCTCTCCCCGAACGTCGAGGTGCCCTCCATCGGGGTGGCCTCCCGCGACGAGATCGGGGAAGTGGCCCGAGCCTTCGACGAGGTCCACCGCGAGGCCATCCGGCTGGCGGGCGACGAGGCCCGGCTGCGGAACAACGTCAACGCGATGTTCGTCAACCTCTCCCGGCGCACCCAGTCGCTCGTGGAACGGCAGATCGACCTCATCGACGACCTGGAGCAGGGCGAGCAGGACGAGGGCCGGCTGGCCAGCCTCTTCAAGCTGGACCACCTGGCCACCCGCATGCGCCGCAACTCCGAGAACCTCCTGGTCCTCGCCGGCCAGGAGCAGAGCCGCCGGTGGAGCGAGCCGGTCCCGCTCAGCGACGTGGTCCGCGCCTCGCTGTCGGAGGTCGAGAACTACGAGCGGGTGACCCTCCGGGTCGAGTCGGGTATCTCGATCATCGGTCAGGCCGTCAACGACATCGTCCACCTGGTCGCGGAGCTCGTCGAGAACGCGATCTTCTTCTCGCCGCAGGACACCAAGATCACGGTGACCAGCAACGGCAACGAGATGGGCGCCGTCATCCTGGCGGTCACCGACTCGGGCATCGGCATGAGCGACGAGGAACTCGTCGAGGCCAACCGCCGCCTGGCCGAGCCCCCCGCGGTGGACCTGTCGGTCTCCCGCCGGATGGGCCTGTTCGTGGTCGGCCGGCTGGCCATGCGTCACGGCATCAGGGTGCAGCTCCGGCGTCCGGAGGCCGGCGGCCTGAGCGCCGTCGTGCTCCTGCCGGCCCAGGTCGTGGCGCAGTCCACGGCGCTGCCCGAGATGGCGATGGCGGGCACGTCCTTCGGGTCGATGGACCCGTTCGGCTCCGTGGCGGGTCCGGACCCGTTCGCCTCGATGCCGAACTCCACCTCGTTCGGAGCCGGCAACGGGCGAGGCCCTCGGCCGCAGTCCCCGAAGGGTCTGTCCCCGAACGGTCTGTCGCCGAATGGCCTGTCGCCGAACGGTCTGTCGCCGAACGGTCTGTCGCCGAACGGTCTGTCGCCGAACGGTCTGTCCCCGAACGGTCTGTCGCCGAACGGTCTGGCTCCGAAGCCGCCCCAGGTGCCGCCCGCGCCGCCTCAGACGCCGCCTCAGGCGCCGGCACCCGCGTCCCCCGGCTCGGGCTCGGACATCTGGTCGTCGTCGGTGGTGTCCGCCTCCGAGGCGGAGGACATGTGGTCGTCGCCCCTGACGTCCACTCCGGGGCCCTCCTTCCCGCCGTCCTGGCCGGAGGCGTCCGCGAACGACCCGTGGGCGCCGCAGCAGCCGGAGGTCACGGACAACACCCAGGCCCTCCCCGTGGTCGAGGTGCCGCCGACGGAACCCGAGTCCGGGGAGTACCTGCCGATCTTCGAGGCGGTGGAGTCCGGCTGGTTCCGCAAGAGCATCCCCGAGAACGAGTCGGAGGCCGCCGCCGAGCCCGTGGCCGAGGTCAAGCCCCGGCCGATGGAGCAGCGGGTCCGGAGGGGCCCGCAGGGACTGGAGACGCACAACGTCCCGCAGATCTCGCAGCCCTCGCAGGGGCAGGACTCGACCGGGCAGGCCTCCCAGGAACAGCAGGACCGGCCGCCGCTGCCGGTCCGCCGTCCCAAGTCGGTCGACAGGCAGGCGTGGAGCACCCCGGCCGACCAGGGCTGGGCCGCCGCGGAGGCTGCCAAGAAACCCGCGGAAGGCGGGGTGACCGGGGCAGGGCTCCCCAAGCGGGTGCCGAAGGCGAACCTTGTCCCCGGGTCCGCCTCGACGACACCGGCCGCGCCGCCCCCCTCCATGCCGCCCATGTCGGCGGAGCGGGTGCGCAGCCGTCTGTCCAGTTTCCAGCAAGGCGTACGGCAGGGACGCGCTGAGATGAGCGAGCGCGCCAAGGCCGTCGAGGGAGAGAACCAGCAGTGAACAACCAACTCAGTCAGGCCGCTCGTGGCTTCAACTGGCTGATCACCGAGTTCGTCAAGGAGATGCCCGGGGTGGCACACGCGGTGATCGTCTCTGCGGACGGTCTCCCGTTGGCCTACTCACAGGGATTTCCGAAGGACCGGGCCGACCAGCTTGCCGCGATAACGGCCGGCCTGATCAGCCTGACTCAGGGTGCGTCCAGGGTGTTCGAGGGCGGCCCGGTGGTACAGACCGTGATCGAGATGCAGCGGGGACTCCTGCTGACCATGTCGATCAGCGACGGGTCCGCGCTGGCCGTCCTGGCCTCGCCGGACTGCGACATGGGCCTTGTGGCCTACCAGATGACGCTGCTCACTGAGCGCGCCGGCCAGGCGCTCACGCCTGCGCTTCGCGCTGAATTGCAGTCGGCTCAGCGATAGGGGGGTGATATGGACGCACCAGGTTGGCGTGGCTCGGGAGAGGATCTCCCGAGCCCGTCTCAGGCCAAGAGCGGGCGAGACCGTCTGATTCGCCCGTACGCTGTGACCGGGGGTAGGACCGCCCCCCGGGTGCAGCTCGCACTCGAGGCGCTGGTTTCCTCGGCGACGTTCGCGAGCGTGGATCTGTCTACGCTCTCTACGGAATATCAGGCGATAATCACGCTGTCCCGGCAGGTGCGCTCGGTCGCCGAGCTCGCCGCTCTGTTGCGCATGCCGCTAGGCGTGACCCGGGTACTGATAGCGGACATGGCGGCCGAGGGCCTGGTGCAGATCCACCAGCCGTCGCTGGATGCTGGTAAGCCGGATCTCAATTTGCTTGAAAGGGTGCTCAGTGGGCTTCGCAGGCTCTGACGCCGGAATGACGTCGACGAAGATCGTCGTTGCCGGCGGATTCGGTGTCGGCAAGACGACCTTCGTCGGTGCGGTCTCCGAGATCATGCCGCTGACCACGGAAGCCGTGATGACAGAGGCGAGTGCGGAGGTCGACGACCTGTCGCACATTCCGACCAAGCGGACCACCACGGTCGCCATGGACTTCGGCCGGGTCTCGTTGGATCGCGATCTGATCCTGTACCTGTTCGGTACACCGGGTCAGCACCGGTTCTGGTTCATGTGGGACGACCTCGTGAAGGGCGCGATCGGTGCGATCGTGCTTGTCGACACGCGGAGGCTGGCCGACAGCTTCCCGGCCATCGACTACTTCGAAGAGGCCGGACTACCGTTCGTCGTGGCCCTGAACGGCTTCGGCGGCACGCACATCCACGGTGAGGAGGAGGTGCGGGAAGCTCTGACGATCTCCCCGCACGTTCCCGTCGTCCGGACCGACGCCCGGTCCCGCGACGCCGTGAAGTCGACCTTGATCACCTTGGTCGAGCACGTCCTCACCCTCAGGGTCTGACGTCCTGGCGCGGGCCTCACCACCGAGAGGGTGAGGCCCATGCCACGGCCCTCGCACCCGGGCGCCGCACGGCGGAGGGCTCCACGGGAGCCCTCCGCGGCACATGTCCAGGCCGGTGCGGACCCTTGCCGGATGTGACTCCCGCCGGTGCCGTGCCGCTCGGACGCCTTCTTCTCCCACCGGGTGGGTTCCCGGCCGCCCGGAGCCCTTTCTCCGCCGCGGGACGCCTTGCGCGTCGCCCGGACGCTCTCCGCGCCGTCTGGAGGCCTTCTTCTCCTTTCGGGAGGGTTCCCGGCCCCTGAAGCTCTTTCTCCGCCGTCGGACGCTCTCCGCGCCGCCCGGACGCTCTCCGCGCCGTCTGGACGCCTTCCGTGCCGTCTGGATGCCTTCCCGCCACGGCCTTTCCCCGGGTTCCCTTCTCCGGCCGGTGCGGTGTCCTCTTCCCGCCGTCGCCCCGGCCTCGGCCGACGGCCGTTTCCCGGGCGTTCCCGCTGTCTGTCAGGTGATTTCCGCCGGGCGCGGGTTTCACGTTTCCCGCATGAGAAGGACGGCGCTGCGATGAAATGGTCTTCCGTTTCATCGCTTTCGATACCGGCCGTAGTGATTCCGGTGGGACAGAACTGCGGAATTCCTGTTTCGGTCGTGGCCTCCGGGTAGCGGGAAAGGCCGAAACCGTGCTCGCGGGCGGGTTCCCCCGCCGCTCCCGGGGCCGGTGACGGCCGCCCCGGTGAATTCGCGGTCGGTACCGTCGGAAAGCCCGCATGTCGAACGGCGGGCTGGTTTTTGAATCGTGCGGCAGAGAGCCCGCGGACGGCCTCGCGGGTCCGAGGCCGGGACACCTCAGCCATTGGAAAGGCTTGCGGGGATCGCCGGGAAATCGCCTTCTTCCGTGACGGGAGCACGGGGAAAGCGGACGGCCGGTGACGTGAGGTTCCACGTCACCGGCCGCCGCGGTCGGGATCCGTACGGCCCGGATCCCGGGGTGCGCGGACTCCGTACGGGTCCGCGCGGTGTCCGGAAGCCGCGCTCAGGCCGGCAGCGCCTCCACGATGGAGACACCGCCCGGCAGTTCCACCTGCCGGCTGAGCCGGAAGCCGGCCTTGTCCAGGAGCTCGACGTACTGGGAGATGCTGCGCTCCATGCCCTCGCCGAAGAGAGCGAGCATACGCATGTCGATGTCCTTGCTGATGTGCGGGACGTCACCGTCCGGCACCACGGACTCGACCAGGAGCAGCCGGCCGTCGTCGGTGATGGCCTCTCTGACGTTGCGCAGGATCCGTACGGAGTCCTCGTCGGACCAGTTGTGGATCACGCTGCTCAGCAGGTAGGCGTCCGCCCCGGCGGGCACCGAGGTGAAGAAGTCGCCACCGACGAATTTGCACCGATCTTCAAGACCGGCCTCGGCGAAGAACTCCTTGGCCCCGCTGACCACTTGATCCTGGTCGAACAGCACGCCGCTGACATCTGAATGGGACTTCAGAACAGCCGCCAGGATGTGGCCCTTGCCGCCGGCCACGTCCACCAGGGTCCGTACGCCGGAGAAGTCGTAGCGGGAAGCCACGGCCTCGACGAACGGCTGCGCCCGGACCACCATGTAGTCGCCGAACAGCGCACCGACCTCGGGGTTGGCCTTGAGGTAGCCGTAGAAGGGCCCGTACCGCTCGACGAAGCCGGACGTCCCGGTGCGCACGGTCTGCGGAACCCTGCCCATGCCGTACCAGAAGCCCTCCTCGGAGATCATCCGTACGGCGGAGCGCAGCGAGTCGGGGACGTCGCTGCGGAGCGTGGCACCCGCCTCGGTCAGCTCGTACACGTCGGGCGCCGTCGTGGTGACGATGCCCATCGCGGCGAGCTGTCGGAACACCCTGGCGAGCGCGAGCGGGTTCGCACCGCAGCGCAGCGCCAGCTCGTCGACGCTCAGCGGGCCGTCCCGCAGCTCGTCGGCGCAGCCCAGCTCGGCCATCGTGGCCAGGGCGACGAACCGCGAGACCCCACCGATCGCGTCCCAGATGGGCGCCTGCGGATCGCTCATGCCATCCGTCTCTGCCCCGGACGCCGTCCGGGTGCCGGCAGGAAGGTTCCGGGGAGCGTCCGCGGCGGGCTTGGGGGCGTCGTCCGTGCTGGGTTCGGGTGCGCCGTCCGTGCTGCTTTCGGGAGTGTTCGCGGTGGGTTCGGAAACGTCCGTGCCGTCCTCGGAAGCGTCCGCTTCGGGGTCGGACACGTCGGTGCCGTTTTCCGGAGTGCCGGCGCCGTCTTCGGGAGCGCCCGCGGTGTCGGTGTCGGGCTTGGGGGTGTCCGTGCCGTCTTCGGGGGTGTCCGCTTTGGGGTCGGACGTGTCGGTGTCGGGTTCGGAAACGTCCGTGCCGTCCTCGGAAGCGTCCGCTTCGGGGTCGGACACGTCGGTGCCGTTTTCCGGAGTGCCGGCGCCGTCTTCGGGAGCGCCCGCGGTGTCGGTGTCGGTGTCGGTGTCGGTGTCGGTGTCGGGCTTGGGGGTGTCCGTGCCGTCTTCGGGGGTGTCCGCTTTGGGGTCGGACGTGTCGGTGTCGGGCCCGGGCGCGTCGTCGGTGTCGGACTCGGGTGCGTCGGCCGCGGTGGGTGCGGGAGCATCCTCGCCGGGGCGCGGCGACGGGCTCTTGGACGCGGAGGCCGCCGGCTCCTGCACGCCGCGGACCAGACGGCCGACCTCGGCACGCAGGTGCACGAAGTCGGGGTGCTCCCGGGTGGTGATCTGGTCGCGCGGTCCCGGCAGGTCCACGCGCAGGTCGCCCACGATCCCGGCCGGGGACTTGGACAGGACCACGACACGGTCACCGACGTAGACGCTCTCGTCGATGTCGTGGGTGATGAGCAGGATGGTCATGTTGTGCAGGCTGCGGACCCGGAGGGTCAGGTCCTCCAGGTCCTCGCGGGTCTGGGCGTCGACCGAGCCGAAGGGCTCGTCCATCAGCAGCAGGGCCGGCCGGTAGGCCAGGGCGCGGGCGATGGACACCCGCTGCTGCATGCCGCCGGACAGCTGCCACGGGTACTTGCTCGCGGCGTTCTCCAGGCCGACCTCCGCGAGGGCCTCCCGGGCCGCCTCCTTGCGCTGCTTCTTGTCCATCCCCTTGCGGCGCAGCGGCAGCGCGACGTTGTCGCCCACCGACAGCCACGGGAACAGGGAGCGGCTGTAGTCCTGGAAGACCACGGCCAGGTTGTCCGGCGTCTGCTCGATGCGGGTGCCGTTGAGCAGCACCTCGCCGCCGCTGGGCCGGATCAGCCCCGCGATGGAGCGCAGCAGGGTGGACTTGCCGCAGCCCGAGGGGCCGACGATGCACACCAGCTCGCCCTCGGCGACCTTCAGATCGATGCCGCCCAGCGCCTGGTAGGCGTTCGGGCCGCTGCCGTAGGTATGGGACAGGTTCGTGATTTCGAGCACAGCAGGTCCTCAGGTCGTCTGCTTGGCGGAGCGGTGCCAGGACAGGACGCGCCGCTCGGCCAGGAGGAAGGCGGAGTTCAACGCGTATCCCAGGACGCCGAGCACCACGATGGTGCCCCACACACCGGCCATGTCGTACGACCGCTGGGCGTCCAGGAGCTGGAAGCCGATCCCGTCTGTGCTGCCCGCCAGCTCGGAGATCACCATCAGGATCAGCGCCAGGGACAGGCTGACCCTGAGCCCGGCGAAGATCTTCGGCATGGCCGAGGGCAGGATGACCCGGAACAGTCGTTCCCCGCGCGAGAGCCCGAAGACTCTCGCCGTGTCCAGGTGCTGACGGTCGACGTGCCGGGCGCCCTCGCAGGCGTTGATCAGAATCGGCCAGACGATGCCGAACGCGATCAGGTTGATCTGCATCCGGGGGCCGATGCCGAACAGCGCCATGAAGAACGCCAGCAGCATGGGCGGGGGGATGGCGCGGGCGAACTGGATGAGCGGGTCGACGAAGCGGAACAGCACCGGCGAACGGCCCAGGGCGACTCCGAGGACGATCCCGACCACCCCCGCCAGCACCCATCCGGTCAGCAGCCGGCCGACGCTCGCCGGGATGTTCGTCAGCGCCGCGTCGTTGAGCCAGAGCCGTTCGGCGGGCCCGGTCAGCCACATCCGGTACATGCTCTCGGCGATTCTCGACGGCGGCGGGAAGGCCATCAGCTCCGCGGTGCGGGCGACCAGCTCCCACAGCACCAGGGCCACCGGCACCAGCCACAGGCGGCTGACGGCGTGCGCCGCGCGCAGCACCGCGCCCATCACACCACCTCCGTACGGGCGGAGTACCAGCGGAAGGCCCGCCGTTCGGCCAGTATGAACAGGCTGTTGGTGACCAGGCCGAGGACCCCGGCCCAGAGGGCGGCGGCGATGATGTACTCCATCGCGTCCAGGCCGCCGCTGTTCTCCAGGACGTAGCTGCCGATGCCCTCGGAGCCGCCGCCCAGCAGTTCCGCGCTGATCCCCACGATCAGCGCGATGGCGGAGGCCAGGCGCACCCCGGTGGAGATGAACGGCGCGACGCTCGGCAGCGACACCCGCCACAGCACGGCCAGGCGGCCGAAGCCGAAGCTGCGCAGCGTCTCCTTGGCGATGGGGTCGACGTCCTTCAGCCCGTACATCGTGTTGATGAGGATCGGCCACGTCGCCGCGTAGACGATCACTGTGATCTTCATGTCGAACCTGTCGGAGAACAGGCTGAGGCCCAGCGGGATCAGCGCGATCGACGGGATCGGGCGGAGGAATTCCATGATCGGCCGGAGTGCGCGCTCCACGCCGGGGATGGTGCCGAGCAGGAACCCGGCGGTCACGCCGATCACGGTGGCGATCAGCAGTCCGACGGCCCAGATGCCCAGCGTCGAGGCGACGTCGGAGATGAACTCCCCGTCCTGCACTATTGAGGCTGCTCGGTCGACCACCGTGGAGGCCAGCGGGAACTGGTCCGGGTCGATCAGCCGGGTTCTACCGGCGGCCTCCAGAAGACAGAACAGCCCCGCGACGCCGATGGCGCCGCAGAGCAGCCTGTTGCCGAGCAGATCGCGTCCGGTCACCCGAGGTTTCCGGGGAGGAGAGCCTTGGCATCGATCTTGCTGGTCAGGTAGCCGTACTCCTGCATCAGGTCGGCCACGCGCTGCAGGCGGGTCTCGTTGAGGCTGGTGGGGTAACTACCCAGGGTGATGACGGCCGCGGTGGCCGCGTCGATCGAGGTGAAGGTCGGCAGGATCTCCTCGACGGCCTTGCGGTCGGAGGCGGCGAGCTGCTGGGCCTTGCCCAGCGCCCGCTGGAAGGCCGCCACGGTCTTCGGGTTCTTCGTCGCGAACTCCTCCATGACGACGACGCCGGCGATGGGGAAGTCCGCCGTGGCGTCGACCATGGTGTCGGCGAGCTTCTGGGCGCCGATGTTCTTCTGGGCCGCGGTGAGGTGCGGCTCGGTCATCCACGCGGCGTCGACCAGGCCGGCCTTGAGCTTGGCCGCCATCTCGGGGAACGGGAACTCGAGGAACTCCACGTCGCTCTCGGCGAGGCCGTGGGTCTTCAGGACCGAGGTCACCGCCAGGGTGCCGATGTTCTTCTTGCTGTTGACCGCGATCTTCTTGCCCTTGAGGTCAGCGGGCGTCTTGATCGAGGAGTCCTTCGGCACCATGAGGTTGAAGGAGTTGGGGGCCGCCTGGTAGAGGTCGGCGATGATCTTCATCTTGTTTCCGCCCGAGATGGCGATGAAGGCCGAGACGTAGTTCGTCTGCGTGGCGTCCAGCGACCCGCCCACGAGAGCCTGCTGGGCCTGGGCGCCACCGGGCACGGGCTCGATGACGACGTTGAGCCCTTCTTCCTTGAAGTAGCCCTTCTTATTGGCGATGTAGAGCGCCGCCGAGTCGGGGATGGGCAGCGCGCCGATCTTGATCTGTGTCTTCTCCAGGCCGCCGGCCCCCGCGGCGGTGTCGGCCGGTGTGTCCGAGCCGCCGCAGGCGCTCAGCGCCAGCGCGGCGGCGATACCTGCGATGACCGCCCGGCTCGCAAGTCTGAACCTCATGGGGTCTCCTTAGCTGCATTTTGATCGCCTCGTCCGGGACTCTGGGTGACTGAGCGGGCGACATATGAGGAGGTACCGGGAGGCATGTGATCAAGGGGGGTATGCCGACCGTCGATCAGCGTAGCGGAGCAGATCAACCAAAATACAAATATGCCCCCTTTAGCCCTCAAGGCTCAAAGGGGTCATATGAGGCACTTCTGTCTCACGGCTGTCAATCACGCTGAGTGATGTGCGGGATGATCATCGCCGGAGAGGGCTGTCGCATGACTTTGCGCGGGTTTGCCAGACGGAGCGGAGAGTGGCTGCCCGTTTACGTCTGAAATGTGCACGTTAGTGACAAAACGCGACCTATGTTCTGTTGGCCGATCTCATCCGGCTGTGCTCCAATAACCCCTACCCCATGGATGCGTCGGCGTCACCTCCACATCACTGCGTGACGCGATCCCGCCAAGCAGACGATCCGAGGAGAGGCAGCGGAGGCCAGTGAGGACAGGGTCAATCCCCAGCGAACGCGAATCCGGGCTGACGCCTGCCCAGGCATTCGGCAACCAGGGGGTACCGCCGCAGAGCGGCCAGGCTCCGGACGGCGAGGGTCGCGAACCCGACAAGCCCGCGAAGCCCGTGAGGAACGGCAGCAAGCTCGCGCTCAAGAACTGGCGGGTGAGGTCGCGACTGATCGCGCTCATCGTCCTCCCCACGCTCGCCGCGGTCGTGCTGGGTGGCCTGCGCGTCACCACCTCGATCAACAGCGCCGCCGAGTACGAACGCGTGCGCACCGCCGCCGAGCTCACCGCCGGCCTGAGCCGCCTGGCCGACGGCCTGCAGCTCGAACGCGACCTGTCGGCCCGGTACGTGGCGCACGGCCGCCGCGCCACCGGCCAGGCGAACCTCGCCAAGCAGCACGCCATCGTCGACAAGATCGCCCGGGAGGTGCGCGCGACCGTTGACGCCGTCATCGGCGACAGCGACGTCGTAGACGCCCTCGGCGACCGCGGCGAGGCCGAGCTCGCGCAGATCCGCGCACGCATCGACGAGATCAAGAGCATCCGCAAGACGGCGCTGGAGACCCAGCTGCCCGCCATCCCCACGCTCGCCGCGTACTCCCGGACCATCACCGACCTGCTGGCCCTGCACGACGAGATCGACCAGGGCGTCTCCGACCAGAGCATCACCGAGAGCGCGACCGCGTTCGGCGCGCTGTCCCGCGCCAAGGAGCAGGCATCCAGGGAGCGGGCCCAGCTCGCCATCGCCCTCGCCGTCCAGGGGTTCAGCGCCGAGGGCCTCGACGCCCTGCTGGCCGCCCGGGCGCAGCGCGACAGTGAGCTCGCCACCTTCCGCGCCGAGGCCACGGTCGCCCAGCGCCAGCTCTACGACGACACCGTCAGCAGCCGGAAGGTCGACCGCGCCGGTGCGCTGCGCGCCCGCGCGATCGTCCTCGGCCTCGCCGGCGCGCCCCTGATCAGGGTCGACGTCTCCCGGACCGGCCTCGGTGACCAGGCGACCTGGTTCGACGCATCCTCCGACATCGTCGAGCGCATGCGCGCGGTGGAGGAGAGCATCTCCAAGACCCTCATCGCGCAGAGCCAGGCACTGCAGGAGTCCGAGCAGAACGGCGCGCTGGTCGCCGCCGCCCTGACCGGCCTGCTCATCGTCATCGTCCTGATCATCACTCTTGTCATGGCGCAGTCGCTGGTCAGACCGCTGCGCAGGCTGCGTACCGAGGCGCTCTCCATCGCCGGCCAGCGACTTCCCGAGACCGTGCAGAGCATGCGCGAGAGCGGCGAGGCCGCGAACGTGGAGGTCACCCCGATCGGAGTGGCCTCCGACGACGAGATCGGCGAGGTGGCCCGGGCCTTCGACGAGGTCCACCGCGAGGCGGTCCGCCTGGCGGGCCAGGAGGCCACGCTGCGGAGCAACGTCAACTCGATGTTCGTCAACCTCTCCCGGCGCACCCAGACCCTGGTCGAGCGCCAGCTCTCCCTCATCGAGAACCTGGAGCAGGGCGAGCAGGACGAGGAGCGGCTCGGCAGCCTGTTCCGCCTCGACCACCTGGCCACCCGCATGCGCCGCAACTCCGAGAACCTCCTGGTCCTCGCCGGCCAGGAGCCCGCGCGCCGGTGGAGCCAGCCGGTCCCGCTGATCGACGTGGTCCGCGCCTCGCTGTCGGAGGTCGAGAACTACGAGCGGGTCAGCCTGCAGCTGCAGGCCGGGGTGTCCGTGGTCGGCACGTCCGTCAACGACGTCGTCCACCTGATCGCGGAGCTCGTGGAGAACGCGATCTCCTTCTCCCCCCGGGAGACCAAGGTCACGGTCTCCAGCAACCGCATCGACGGCGGCGGTGTGATGGTCTCGGTGACCGACCTCGGCATCGGCATGACCTCCGAGGAACTCGCGCAGGCGAACTGGCGGCTGGCCAACCCGCCGGTGGTGGACGTCTCGGTCTCCCGCCGCATGGGCCTGTTCGTGGTCGGCCGCCTGGCCCTGCGACACGGCATCCGCGTCCAGCTCAGGCAGCAGGACAGCGGCGGCCTGACCGCGATGGTCCTGCTCCCCGAGAACCTGCTGGGCTCGAGCGGCGGGCGCCCGAGCGCCCCCGCCGCCCCCCAGAGCAGCGACTGGCCCGGCTCCATGGTCTCGATGGACCGCGCGCCCGTGCTGGCCAGCCCGACCGGGCTGGACTCCAGGACGCCGTCCTTCGCCTCCTTCGAGGCGGCCCACCAGAACTCCTTCGCCTCCATCGACCTGGCGGCCCAGCAGTTCAACTCCTTCGACGCCGGGCAGTCCTCCTTCGGGGGCGGCCACTTCGGCCAGGCGCCCGTCGACACCCCGTGGTCCGGCCACCCGTCGGCGCCCGGCGCCGGCGGTACCGGTTCCGCTCCCGGCTGGCCCACCGCCTCCCAGCCCGACCCCTCGCCGTGGCAGGGTGCCGTGCCGCCCGGCGGCCCCGTGTCGTGGTCCGCCGGGCCGAGCGCGCCCGCGCGTGACGCGGACACGTGGTCCGGCTCCCCGGGCGGCGGCCAGGACTCCTGGTCCGGCCCGCAGGGCGGTGCCCCGAACTCCTGGTCCGGCCCGCAGAGTGGTGCCCCGAATTCCTGGTCCGGCCCGCAGGGCGGCGGCTCCGACACCTGGTCCGGCTCCTCCGTCCGCGGCGGCGACTCCGGGGGCTGGCCCTCCGTCGACGACTCCGGCCCCTTCGGGCGCCGGGCATTCGACGCCGCGGACAACACCGGCCCCCTGCCGGCGGTCTCCGACGCCTCGCCGATGGAGGAGGCCCGGGAGGAGTTCCTGCCGATCTTCGCCGCGGTCGAGTCCGACTGGTTCAAGAAGGCCGAGCCGGTCGCTCCCGTCCAGGAGCCGGCCGAGGAGGTCCAGGAGACCACCCAGCTCCAGCAGCCCCCGGCCGCGAGCAGCTGGTCCTCGCCCGCGGACACGGGTTGGCAGGCCGCCAAGGCGGCCAGCGAACCCTCACTCGGCGGGATCACCGGTTCCGGGCTGCCCAAGCGGGTGCCCAAGGCCAACCTGGTGCCCGGCACGGCCGCGCCCGAAACGGGTGCGTCCCCGCAGACCCCCACTCTCCGGCCGACCGTCTCTCCCGAGGCGGTGCGCAGCCGCCTGGCGAGCTTCCAGCAGGGCGTACGGCAGGGTCGCGCGGCCGCCAGGGGCGAAGCCGGGGACGGGCGGCCGTATCCCGACTTCCGCCGGGACGTTGAAGGAAACAAGGAGGACCGGTGAGCGAGCTCATCAAGGTCGCCAAGGAGGATGACACGTGCGCGAAATGAGCCAGGCCGCTCGGGGGGTCAATTGGCTGATCACCGACTTTGTGAACAACGTCCCAGGCGTGGCGCACACGGTCGTGGTGTCGGCTGACGGTCTGCCGTTGGCGTATTCGGACGGGTTCCCCCGGGACAGGGCGGACCAGCTGGCTGCGGTCGCGGCCGGCCTGATCAGCCTGACCCAGGGTGCGTCGCGGGTTTTCGAGGGCGGGGCGGTCACCCAGACCGTCGTGGAGATGCAGCGCGGACTGCTGCTGATCATGTCGATCAGCGACGGTTCCTGTCTCGCCGTGCTCGCCGCCGCGGACTGCGACATGGGACTCGTGGCGTACCAGATGACGATGCTCGTCGAGCGGGCCGGCCAGGTTCTCACCCCGGCCGTCCGCGCGGAACTGCAGTCTTCCCACTCCCGGTGAGAGCCATGACGCGAGGAGGCTGGCGTGGCAAGCCGCGGTTGGACCGGTGAGGGCGACCCGCTGGGCGGGTTACCTTACCAATCGATGGACGATCCCCACCGTCAACAGGGAGGTCCTTCTCACCTGATGCAGCAACCGGCGCCGACGGAGCAGAGCTCCCTCGTACGGCCGTATGCCGTGACCGGAGGGCGCACCGCCCCTCGGACCCAGCTCGCCCTGGAGGCCCTCGTCTCCTCGGCGACGTCCATCCATCACGATCTGTCCACTCGCACCCCGGAGTACCAGGCGATCAGTGCTCTGTGCCGGCAAGTGCGTTCGGTCGCTGAGATCTCCGCGATGCTCCGCATCCCGCTCGGTGTGACCCGCATCCTCGTCGCCGACATGGCGGCCGAGGGGCTGATCCAGCTGCACCAGCCGCAGCTGGACGCGGGCAAGCCGGATCTCAACCTCCTGGAAAGGGTGCTCAGTGGACTTCGCAGGCTCTAGTCGCGGCGGCGGTCTGACATCGACGAAAATCGTCGTCGCCGGAGGATTCGGCGTGGGGAAGACCACGTTCGTGGGAGCGGTGTCGGAGATCCTGCCGCTGACCACCGAGGCCGTGATGACCGACGCCAGCGCCGGCATCGACGACCTGGGCCTGACCCCGAACAAGACCACCACCACCGTCGCGATGGACTTCGGCCGTGTCTCCCTGGACCGTGACCTGATCCTGTACCTGTTCGGCACCCCCGGCCAGCACCGCTTCTGGTTCATGTGGGACGACCTGGTGCGCGGCGCCATCGGCGCCATCGTGCTGGTCGACACGCGGCGGCTGGCCGACAGTTTCCCGGCGATCGACTACTTCGAGGAGGCCAAGCTCCCCTTCGTCGTCGCGGTCAACGGCTGGGACGGGACCTACCTGCACAGCGAGGAGGAGGTGCGGGAGGCGCTGACCCTGGCGCCGCACATTCCGATCTCCCGCACCGACGCCCGCTCGCGTGACGCGGTGAAGGCCACCCTCATCACCCTGGTGGAGCACGCGCTCACCATGCGGATGGCCGTCCCCGGCTGGGGCGGGCGCTAGGTTCCCGTCCCGGATGGCTCCACCGCCCGCAGCGGCCGTCCGGGCGGTGTCCCGCCATGCGCTCTTCACCCCGTGAACCGCGCCGCGAGTCCTCGCGCCCGCGGTGGCCCCGGCCCGGAGGCCGTCTCGCCCATGGCATGTCACGGGCTTTCTTCCCCGTGTTCCGGCCCGCCACCTGGTCGATCCCGCGATGCCGCCGGGCTGCGCGGGGCGGGGCCCGGCTGCGGCGGGCCTCAGCCGGGCCGTCCAGCGGATAGGCTGGGGGGTCGAGTCGCAGACCTGTAGCGCAGAGGCTGGCCAATCACGTGTTCGAGACGCTTTCCGACCGGCTCACATCGGTCTTCTCCTCCCTCCGTTCCAAGGGTCGGCTGTCCGACGCCGACATCGACGCCACATGCCGCGAGATCCGCATCGCGTTGCTTGAGGCCGACGTCGCGCTGCCCGTCGTCAAGGCGTTCGTCGCCCAGGTCAAGGAGCGCGCCCGCGGTGCCGAGGTCTCCCAGGCGCTGAACCCGGCGCAGCAGGTCGTCAAGATCGTCAATGACGAGCTCATCGAGATCCTGGGCGGTGAGACCCGGCGGCTCCGCTACGCGAAGAACCCGCCGACCGTCATCATGCTCGCCGGCCTCCAGGGCGCGGGCAAGACGACCCTGGCGGGCAAGCTCGCCCACTGGCTGCGCGAGCAGAACCACGCGCCGCTCCTGGTCGCCGCCGACCTGCAGCGACCCAACGCCGTCCAGCAGCTGGCGGTCATGGCCGAGCGCGCGGGCGTCGCGGTCTACGCGCCCGAGCCCGGCAACGGCGTCGGCGACCCCATCGCCGTCGCCCGGCAGTCGATCGACCACGCCAGGCGGCAGCAGCACGACATCGTCATCATCGACACCGCCGGCCGCCTGGGCATCGACCAGGAGCTGATGAAGCAGGCCGCCGACATCCGCGACGCGGTCTCGCCCGACGAGGTCCTGTTCGTGGTCGACGCCATGATCGGCCAGGACGCCGTCTCCACGGCCCAGGCCTTCATGGAGGGCGTCGGCTTCGACGGCGTCGTGCTCACCAAGCTCGACGGCGACGCCCGAGGCGGTGCCGCGCTCTCGGTCCGTCACATCACCGGCAAGCCGATCATGTTCGCCTCCACCGGTGAGAAGCTCGAAGACTTCGACGCCTTCCACCCGGACCGGATGGCCTCCCGCATCCTCGACATGGGCGACATCCTCACCCTGATCGAGCAGGCCCAGAAGACCTTCGACGAGGCCGAGGCCGCCAAGATGGCGGGCAAGCTCACCTCGGGCGAGGGCTTCACCCTGGAAGACTTCCTCGAGCAGATGATGATGGTCCGGCGGATGGGCCCCATCAAGAACCTGCTCGGCATGATGCCCGGCATGGGGCAGATGCGTGAACAGCTCAACCAGGTCGACGACCGCGACCTCGACCGCATCGCCGCGATCATCCGCTCGATGACCCCCGCGGAGCGCCAGAACCCCAAGATGATCGACGGCTCCCGCCGGGCCCGCATCGCCCGGGGGTCCGGCGTGACGGTGACCGAGGTGAGCGGCCTGGTCACCCGCTTCTTCGACGCGCAGAAGATGATGAAGCGGATGGCCGGCGGCATGGGCATCCCCGGCCTGCCCGGGAGCCGCAAGGCCGGCAAGGCCGCGCAGAAGAAGGCGGCCAAGGGGCGCCGGGTCAGCGGTGACCCCCGCAAGGCCGCACTCGGCAAGGCCGGCGCCTCCGGCAAGCAGGACGCGCCCGACGGCGCGCCGGCGGGCGGCGGTCTCCTCGGCAAGCTGGGCGCGGGCCAGCTCCCGCCCGGGCTTGAGCTGCCGCCGGGCTTCGACCCCTCCAAGTTCAAGCTGCCAGGGCAGAAATGAGCGATGACGACAGGTTCTTCTCCCGCGCCCGCTGGATCTGGGTGATCATCATCGTGGGTTTCATCGCCGTGGCAGCGCTGGAGCTTCTCGGCGTACGCCCCAAGTAGGCGCACCCCGGGCGACCGGCCCCGCGGCGTTCGTGACCGCGGGTCCGTCGCTCCCGGCGAGACGAACAGCGCCTCCGTCTCCGGAGCGTCCTCACCGGATGGGAACCGTCGTCTTCGCAGCCCCGGCGAGGCGCGTCGACGTGCTGCCGAGGACGGTCAGGGCCTAGGCGTCCGTACCGGATCCGGTACGGCGGTCGGAGACAGGGGCGAGGGGGCGCAGCCCGCGCCGGTGCGGGAAGCACAGGCGGGGAGCACGTGGGCGAGGACTTCGGGGGCCGCTCTGATGGCGAGCGCCGCGCCCAGCACGGCGATGGAGCCGGTCGCCGTCAGCAGGAGGGGTCTGAGGGTGGTTGCCACGGCGGTCATTTAGCGCAGCCGGTCCGCTCGTCCCGCGCGGAGGACACACGGGGATTACCGAGATTTGCCGTTCGCTCGCCGTACCGGATGGCCGGGATTGGCCGGGCACCGCCGAGCGTCTGGCACAATGACATGTTGGAACATCGTGACACGTGGTTGCCCTCTCACTCCCGCGTGCCGCGCCTGTCCCTCGAACGGACCTCTCCTCGTGCCCCACTCGATGAGACACCGCTCACCCACGCTCTAATGCAGGAGAGACCACACCAGTGGCAGTCAAGATCAAGCTCAAGCGGCTCGGTATGATCCGCAACCCGCAGTACCGCATCGTCATCGCCGACAGCCGCACCAAGCGCGACGGTCGTGCGATCGAGGAGATCGGCCTGTACCACCCGAAGGAGCACCCCTCGCGCATCGAGATCGACGCCGAGCGGGCGGCGTACTGGCTGGGTGTCGGCGCGCAGCCGACCGAGCCGGTCCTGAAGCTCCTCAAGCTGACCGGTGACTGGCAGAAGTTCAAGGGCGAGCCCGCCCCGGCTCCGCTCCAGGTCGCCGAGCCCAAGGCCGACCGGCACGCCGCCTACGAGGCCGCGGCCAAGGAGTCGCTGTCCCTCGACTCCGCCACCACGCCGAAGAAGTCGGCTCGTAAGGCCCCCAAGGCTGACGAGGCCACCGCCGAGACCCCGGCTGAGCCCACCGCGGCCGCCGAGGAGAAGTCGGAAGGCGAGGCCTGAGGTGCTCGAGGAGGCCCTCGAGCACCTGGTGAAGGGCATCGTCGAGCATCCCGACGACGTCCAGGTGCACGCTCGCCGCATCCGCAGCGGGCGTGTGCTTGAGGTCCGGGTCCACCCTGAGGACCTCGGCAAGGTCATCGGCCGCGGCGGCCGTACGGCCAAGGCGCTCCGCACGGTCGTGAACGCCCTCGGCGACGGCAAGTACATCCGGGTCGACCTGATCGACCTGAACGAGGTCCGCTAGCCGAGCCGGGCACGCATCGAGCGAACGGGCCACCCGCCCAGAGTGGGTGGCCCGTCTGCTTTCCCCCTGCCGTACGCGGCAGGCCACCACTGTGAGACCAAAGGAGGCGGGCGTGCAGCTCGTCGTAGGGCGGATCGGCCGCCCGCACGGACTCCGCGGAGACGTGTCCGTCGAGGTGCGCACCGACGATCCGGACAGGCGCTTCGCCCCCGGGGCCACCCTGGCCACCGACCCCGCGTCCGCCGGCCCGCTGGTCGTCGCGTCGCGCCGCTGGCACTCCGGCGTCCTGCTCGTCAGGTTCGAGGGAGTGGCCGACCGCAACCGCGCGGAGGAACTGCGCGGCACCACGCTCGTCATCGACTCGGCCGACATCCCGCCGTCCGACGACCCCGACGAGTTCTACGACCACCAGCTCATCGGCCTGGTCGTCGTCAAGCCCGACGGCGAGCGGGTCGGTGAGGTCGCCGACGTGCTCCACCACGGGCAGGACCTGCTCGTCGTGCGGCGCGGCCGGCAGGAGGTCCTGGTGCCGTTCGTCAAGGCGCTGGTCCCGGTGGTCGACCTCGAACGGGGCCTCCTCACCGTGGACGCCCCGCCCGGCCTGCTCGACCCGGACGAGAGCGTCTGACATGCGCGTCGACATCATCTCGATCTTCCCTGAGTACTTCGCCCCGCTCGACGTCTCCCTCATCGGCAAGGCCCGCGAGCGCGGCATCCTCGACGTCCGCCTGCACCAGCTGCGTGACTGCGCGCACGACGTGCACCGCACCGTCGACGACACCCCGTACGGGGGCGGCCCCGGCATGGTCATGAAGCCGGGCCCGTGGGGCGAGGCCATCGACGCGGTTCTCGCCGCCGATCCCGCCGCGCGGCCCAGGATGATCGTGCCGACCCCCAGCGGGGTGCCCTTCACGCAGAAGCTGGCGCTGGAGTACGCCGCCGAGCCCTGGCTGCTGTTCACCCCCGCCCGCTATGAGGGCATCGACTCCAGGGTGATGGCCGAGTACGGTGCCCGCCTGCGCGTCGACGAGGTCAGCATCGGCGACTACGTCCTCGCCGGGGGAGAGGTGGCCGTGCTGGTCATGATCGAGGCCGTCGGGCGGCTGCTGCCGGGTGTGCTCGGCAACGCCCACTCGGCCGTGGACGACTCGTTCGCGCCGGGTGTGATGGAGAACCTCCTGGAAGGTCCCGTTTACACGAAACCGCCGGAGTGGCGGGGACACGAGGTTCCCGAGATCCTGCTCTCCGGCCACCACGGCAAAATCGCCCGGTGGCGGCGTGACCAGGCACTCCGCCGCACCGCGAAGAACCGTCCCGAACTGCTCGCCGCACTTGCCCCCGAGACCCTGGACAAACACGACCGGCAGGTCCTGTCGGAGCTCGGCCTCCCCGGCTGAGCCCCGTTCGCCGCGCCCGGCCTCCCCGGCCGGGCAGCCCGCTGCCGTCCGCCGGAGCCGACCGTTCTGACCGGTTGATTTCCGGTCGGTCGAGGAAGTATGGCAAACTGAAGCGTTGCCGCTGCCTGCTCGCGGGTCGGCGTGCGTCGCCGGGTAAGACAGTTCCGGCTCCGAGACACAGTCCACTTCAGCACGTGTGTCCATCACGCTGCCGCCCCGTCGCGGCCGGATGGACCTCCGCGTGCACGCGTAAACGAGGTTTCACTGCCATGCACACGCTGATCAGCGAGCTTGAGAAGTCCGCGCTCCGCACCGACATCCCGGACTTCCGGCCTGGTGACACGCTCGAAGTCCACGTCCGCGTCATCGAGGGCAACCGGTCCCGCGTCCAGGTCTTCAAGGGCTTCGTCCTGCGCCGTCAGGGCAGCGGCGCCCGTGAGACCTTCACCGTCCGCAAGGTCAGCTACAGCGTCGGCGTCGAGCGCACCTTCCCGGTGCACAGCCCGGTCATCGAGAAGATCAGCCTCGTGACCCGTGGTGATGTCCGCCGCGCCAAGCTCTACTACATGCGCGACCTGCGCGGCAAGGCCGCCCGTATCCGCGAGAAGCGCGAAGCGCGCTAGCGTCCGGTGGTCGCCGGCGACGGCCCGCGTCCCCTGCGCCAGGGGAGCGGGCCGGTCGTATATAGGGAGGTTTGACCTCCTGCGGCAACATGCATGGCGATGCGGTAGCCCGCCGCGCGACCACTTGGCGTCGCCCATCATCTAGGCTCGTCAGCGATGACTAGCGAAGACCCGGAGTGCGGCGCAGTCTCGCGTCGGCCTGTCGAGGACGAGGTGGACGTGGTCGCCGAAGACACTCAGAAGACCGCCAAGGACGAGAAGGAAAAGAAGAAGGGCTCCTTCTGGAAGGAGTTGCCCGTTCTGGTCGTCGTGGCGCTGGTTCTCGCGCTCGTGATCAAGACCTTCGTCATCCAGGCCTTCTACATCCCGTCCGAGTCGATGGAGAACACTCTCCTGACGAACGATCGGGTCCTGGTCAACAAGCTCGTCTACCGCGTCCGTGACATCGAGCGCGGTGACGTGGTGGTCTTCTCCGGCGTCGACTCCTGGGATCCCGAGGTGGAGCTGGAGGAGCCCTCCAACGCGGTCGCCGGGTTCTTCCGCTGGGTGGGCACCGCCTTCGGCGTGGTGCCCGGTGAGAAGGACTACATCAAGCGGGTCATCGGCGTCGGCGGCGACACGGTGAAGTGCTGCGACGCCAAGGGGCGCGTCACGGTCAACGGGGCGCCGCTCGACGAGGACTACCTCTATCCGGGTGACGTGCCCTCCCAGAAGTTCTTCGAGGTGAAGGTCCCCGAGGGCCGCCTGTGGGTGATGGGCGACCACCGGACGGTCTCCCTCGACTCCCGTTCCCACATGGGAGATCCCGGTGGTGGGACGATCCCGGTGGACAAGGTGGTCGGCCGGGCCTTCGTGATCGTCTGGCCGTTCTCCCGGGCAACGACCCTTTCCATCCCCGACACCTTCAGCCAACCGGCCCTCAATGCCGCCGCGACCGGAGCCGTCCCGCTCCTGGCCGGGTTCGCGGGGGCCGTCCCGCTGGTGCTGTGGCGTCGTCGCCGGCTCTCAAGGCGGTAGCCGAACCTCATGACCGTTGAACCCGAGGTCAACAAGAACGACGAATCCGATAAGAGCGATAAATCCGACAAAAAGGGTAAGTCGGGTAAGGGTAGCCTGCGTGAGTCGGTGTTCCTGCTGGTGTGCGGCGTCGTGGTGGCCGTGCTCCTGCAGGTCTTCGTCTTCCAGTCGTTCTGGATCCCGTCCGAGTCGATGGAGAGAACCCTCCTGGAGGGCGACCGGGTGGCCGTCAACAAGCTGCACGGCGATACCGAGCGCGGCGACATCGTGGTCTTCAAGGGTTGGGACGGTAGAGACACCATCAAACGGGTCATCGCGGTCGGCGGTGACACCGTGAAGTGCTGCGACGCCAAGGGACGCGTCACGGTCAACGGCGTGCCGCTCGACGAGAAGGCCTACCTGCACCCCGACGACTTCCCCTCGGGCGAGGACTTCGAGAAGGTCGTGCCCAAGGGGCGGCTCTGGGTCATGGGCGACCACCGCAGCGCCTCCGCCGACTCGCGCACCCACGAGGAGCAGGAGGGCGACGGGACGATCTCCGAGGACGACGTCATCGGCCGGGCCTTCGCGATCTACTGGCCGTTCTCCCGGGCGACCGTCCTTTCGCGGCCGGAGACCTTCCTCAAGGTCAGATAGCGGTACCGAATACCCCGGATGGGGCGTACTCTCTGCTCATGGTCGCTGTGTCACCGGTGGTGCCATGACGGTCGCGTTTCGCCCCCGGCCCAGCGTGGTCCGGAGGGATTCGGGGCTGTACGGCTACGAACGGGCCCTCACCCGCCGCGGGCTGGGCCCGGTCGCGGGGGTCGACGAGGCCGGGCGGGGCGCCTGCGCGGGGCCGCTGGTGGTCGCCGCGGTGGTGCTCGGCGGCCCGATCGAGGGGCTGGGCGACTCCAAACTGCTGACGGTCTCCCGGCGTGAGGCGCTGTACGAACGGATCACCGTGACCGCCGGGGCGGTGAGCGTGGTGGTGATCCCGCCGGGCGAGATCGACGACCGGGGCCTGCACCGGTCCAACGTCGACGGAATGCGCAGGGCCGTTGCGCGGTTACCCTTTGATCCCGGCTACGTGCTCACCGACGGGTTCCCCGTCCCGGGCCTGCCGGTACCGTCACTCGGCGTCTGGAAGGGCGACCGGGTGGCCGCCTGCGTCGCCGCGGCCTCGATCGTCGCCAAGGTGACGCGGGACAGGATGATGGTCGCGCTGGACGAACGCCATCCCCGGTACGGATTCGCCGTGCACAAGGGGTACGGCACGGCCGATCACCGCAGGGCGCTCAGGGCCTACGGGCCGTGTCCCGACCACCGCTTCTCGTTCTCGACGGTGGCACGGTCGGGGACGGACGAGGCGATGGGCGAGAATGAATGGGGGGCCGGTGTCGCCTGATCGGGTGGACCGGGGTGGTCGTTTGACAGGAGGACCGGTATGAGCGCAGAGGATCTCGAGAAATACGAGACCGAGATGGAACTGCAGCTTTACCGCGAGTACCGCGACGTCGTCGGCCTGTTCACCTACGTCGTCGAGACCGAGCGGCGCTTCTATCTCACCAACTCCGTCGATCTCGACGTCCGCACGGCCGAGAACGGCGACGTGTTCTTCGACGTGAAGATGCAGGACGCCTGGGTCTGGGACATGTACCGCCCGGCGAGGTTCGTCAAGAACGTCCGGGTGGTCACCTTCAAGGACGTGAACGTCGAGGAGCTCGCCAAGGCCGACCTGGAGATGCCCAAGGAGGGCTTCTCCGGCTGAGCCGCGACGCGGCACCCGGGGCCGGCTCCGCGAGCGGTCCCCGTACGATCTCCGAGCGGTGGCGCATGAGCGCGCGGCTGTGCGCGGCAGCGGTGCCCTGAGCGGCGGCGCCCGAGAGCGCGGCGGTGTGCGGGGCCGACGTCCCCGGCGTGGGCAGGGCGTTGTCCACAGCGGTGGTACGCGACCGGCCGGTCATCCACAGAGCCGGATTCGGCTCCTCGGCTCACCGGTCCGGTGAGCCAAGGTCTGGAGCCGGAGGTGGTTCCATGGCCGCGAAAGACGAACTCGGCAAACACGGAGAGCAGGTCGCCGTCGACTATCTGGTCGCGCACGACCTGCAGATTCTGGATCGTAACTGGCGGTGTCCGGACGGGGAGATCGACATCCTCGCCCGCGAGGGGCGCACGCTCGTCGCGGTGGAGGTGAAAACCCGGTCCGGCCGTTCTCACGGCACCGCCTTCGAGGCGGTCACCGAGGAGAAAGTCGCCCGCCTGCGGCGGATCACCGCCAGGTGGCTCCGCGGGAGAGGTGAGCGGTTCGACGCCGTCCGCGTCGACGTCATCGCCCTGGAGCGGTTCGCCGGAGACTTCGCCATCCGCCACGAGCGGGGGGTGGTCTAGAGATGCCTCCCGGGCTGTCCTGGATCGTCCGCCGTCCGCGGGGGTGGTGCAAGTGACCGTCGCCCGCACCCGCTGCGTCGCCCTGGTCGGCGTGACCGGCCATCTCGTGGAGGTCGAGGCCGACATCGGCAGCGGCGTCGCCGGTCTCCACCTCATCGGCATGCTCGACACCGCGCTGAGCGAGGCCCGAGACCGGGTCCGCTCCGCCCTGGTCAACAGTCGCTGCGCCTGGCCCGACGCGCGGATCACCGTCAGCCTGTTCCCCGCCAGCCTGCCCAAGCGGGGAAGCATGTTCGATGTCGCGATCGCCCTGGCGTTGCTCGCGGCCGCGGGGTTCGTGCCCGCCGCCAAGGTCGCCGAGCCGTTCTTCCTGGGCGAACTCGGCCTCGACGGCACGGTCAGGCCGGTGCGGGGCGTTCTCCCCGCCGTGCTGGCGGCCGTCGCCGCCGGTGCCCGCACCGTGGTGGTCCCCGTGGGCAACGCCGCCGAGGCCGGCCTCGTGCCGGACGTGACGGTGATCCCCGCCACCAGCTTGAGCCACCTGGTGGGCTGGTTGCGCGACGGCGACCCGGCGGGCGGGCTCCCGATCCCCGCCGGGGGACGCGGCCCCGGCGCGACCCGCTCTCTTCCGCCGGGCGGCTCGGGTGCGGCCGTCCCCGACCTGGGCGACGTCGCCGGTCAGCCCCTCGCCCGCCGCGCCCTGGAGGTCTGCGCCGCGGGCGGGCACAACCTGTGGATGCTGGGCCCGCCCGGCACGGGCAAGACCATGCTGGCCGAGCGTCTGCCCACGCTCCTGCCCGATCTGGTGCCGGACCAGGCACTGGAGGTCACCGCCATCCACTCGGTCGCCGGCACGCTGCCCGGTGACCGGCCCCTGCTGTCCCGCCCGCCGTTCGTGGCGCCCCACCACACCGCGACCGTCGCGTCCGTCATCGGCGGCGGCAGCGGGGCGGTCCGCCCGGGCGCGGTCTCCCTCGCCCATCGCGGTGTGCTCTTCCTGGACGAGGCCCCGGAATTTCCGATGACCGTGCTCGACGCGCTCAGGCAACCGCTCGAATCGGGGCAGGTGACGATCTCCAGGGCGCTGGGCTCGGTCACCTTCCCCGCCAGGTTCATGCTGGTGCTCGCCGCCAACAGGTGCCCGTGCGCACGGCCGTCCACCCCCGGCGACCCGTGCGGCTGCACCCCGGCTGCCCGCCGCCGCTATCTCTCCAGGCTCTCCGGCCCGCTGCTCGACCGCGTCGACGTCAAGGTCACCCTGTACCGGTCGACCCGGCGCGAGCTCCTTGCCGACCGCCGGTTCATCGAGCCGAGCCGGGTGGTGGCCGAGCGGGTGCTGCTCGCGCGCGAGCGCGCCGCGAAGCGGTTCGCGCACACGCCGTGGCGGTGCAACGCGGAGATGCCCACCGGCGCGCTCCACGGCGAATACCGGCCGGCGCCGTCGGCGATGTCGCCGTTGCTCCAGCACCTCGACAGCGGCCGGTTGAGCGCCCGAGGTCTCGACCGCGTGCTCCGCCTGGCCTGGACGGTGGCCGACCTCGGCGGCAAGGACCGGCCCGAGCTCCGCGAGACCACCTCGGCGCTCGGTCTGTGGCTGGGGGAGGAGCGGTGAGCGACAGGCTCGCACGGGTCACCCTGATGCGTCTGGCAGAGCCGGGCGACACCGTCATGGGCAGGCTCGTCGCCCTCCGCGGTCCGCGCGCCGCCGTCGCGCAGGTCCGTGACAGGATCGTCGACCCCGAACTGGCCCGCTGGTTCGTCACCACTCACCGCCGCCCCGCCGCTTCCGACCGGCCCCGGCCGGGACCTCCGCCTGGCGCCTCCCACCCGCCCGGCGTCCCCTCCGGGCCATCGGACGGGAGATCTGCGCCGGAGACCGGAACGGAAGGCTTCCGGGACGGGCCGTCCGGGCCCGTCGACGGCCGCCCCGGGGCGCGGGCCGGGGCGCGAGGGTTCCCTGCCGGGGCACCGGAACCCGTCGCCGACGGGTGGAGGCCGGGCGACGGGGGATCGTCCCTGCCCGGTGAACGTGACGCACGGCTCGCGGCCAGGCTCGACCGGATGATCGCCTCCTGGGCGGCCAGGTTGGAGACGGCCGACGCCGGGCGTGACCTGGCCGACGGCGAGCGGGTAGGGGCCAGGCTCGTGATCCCCGGCGACCCCGAGTGGCCGACCCAGCTGGACGACCTGGGCGATGCCCGGCCCTACGCCCTCTGGCTCCACGGCGACGCCGACCTCCGGTTCTCCTGCCTCCGTTCCGTCGCCGTGGTCGGCTCCCGGGCCGCCACCCCGTACGGCACGCACATGGCCACGGAGTTCGGGACCGGGCTGGGCGAGAGGGGGTGGGGCGTCGTCTCGGGCGGCGCGTACGGGATCGACGGGGCGGCGCACCGCGGCGCCCTCGCCTGCGAGGCCCCGACCGTCGTCGTGCTCGCCTGCGGCGCCGACATCGCCTATCCCGGCGCGCACCAGCAGTTGTTCGCGGCGGTGCGCTCGCAGGGCGTGCTGGTGAGCGAGTGCCCGATGGGCGCCCACCCGACCCGGCCGCGGTTCCTGGTGCGCAACCGGCTCATCGCGGCCCTGTCCAGAGGCACTGTGGTCATCGAGGCGGCGCTGCGCAGCGGGGCGCTCAACACCGCCGGGCACGCGGTCGCGCTCAACCGCCACCTGGCCGCGGTACCGGGGCCGGTGACCTCGGAGACCTCAGCCGGGTGCCACCGGCTGATCCGCGAGGGCCGAGCCACGTGCGTCACCACTCCGGAGGAGATGATCGATCTCGTTGGGGCGATGGGCGAAGACCTGGCCCCCGAGCCGCGCGGTCCGGTTCTTCCCCGCGACCTGCTCGACCCGGAGACCCGGCGCGTCCTGGAAGCGGTGCCCGCCCGAGCGGGGGCGGGCCCGGCGACGATAGCGGTGGCCGCGGGCGTCGACCTGGACACCGTGCTCTCCTGCCTGGGCGTCCTGGCCGCCGCAGGCTACGTCGAACGCGTCTCCCGGGGCTGGCGCCTGCGCGCACACCGCCCTCCCGGTGACTGAGCCCCCTCGCCTCCGGGTGTCTCCCCGCCGTCGGACGTCTCCTCGCCGGGACCCGCACGCCGGAGCGGATCGAGGCGACGTCCGGGTCGCCAGGCCGGAGAGGCGCGGTTCGGGGGAAGGACCGCGCCCTTCCGATCGATGCCGTCATCCGCCCGGTTGAGGGGGGCGGAGGGGCCACAGGGGGAGCAGCCTGACCTGGCCGTGGCCGAGGAGGAGCAGGGGATCGAGATACATGCGGTCGCGGAGCAGGCCCCAGTGCAGGCACGGGACAGGGCAGTGGCCGGGAGCGTCCTGGAGAACACCGATCACCTCTCCGGCGACCACGGCCTGACCGCGCCGTACGGTGGGCCGCACGGGCAGGTAGGTCGTCCGGAGGCCGCCGGGGTGGAGCACGGTCACCACACCTCGTCCCGCCAGGGGCCCGGCGTAACCGACCGTCCCCGCCCCGGCGGCCCGGACCCCGGTGCCGGGCCGCGCGTCGAGATCGATGCCTCGGTGACCGGCCAGCCACGGTTGCGCCGGGGGTGCGAAACCCCGGAGCACCCGTGGCCGCCCGGTGATGGGCCACTCCCACCGTGGGGAAGGCGATGATGACGGAGTACCGCCCGCACCCGTTACGCCGCTCGTCTCCTGGGGAGCGGCGGTGCGGCCGGGCGGGTCGGGAGCGCCGCCCGGTGGGGTGGCCAGGAGCAGAGCGGGGAGCAGGGCTCGCGCCGCAAAGGTGTGGAGGGAGTTCACACCTGTGAGCATGGCGCCCCTGGCAGGCCCGGCCCGCGCCGAACGTGGTTCTGTGGACAGAGCCGGGTCGGGGCGCGGTGAATGGGCGTCCAGGCACGGCGGCGGAGGATCCCTGTCCGGACGGGCCGGTGTTCCCGGCGATGTCGCAGGCTCGGGCGCACCTGCCGTGAAGCCCCGTGGGAGGCTGGTGAAGATCTGGGGAGACGCATGGGTGAGAGACGCGTGATCGAAGACCGCATCCGCGAGCTGAGGGCTGAGGTCGGGGTCGAGCTGCCCCGGGTCCGGGTGACGGGGGACGACCCGGTGCTGCCCTCCGTTTTCCGGGTCGGCACCGCCGCCGCCGTCGCCGTCGGGGCCGCCACCGCGGCGGCCGCCGCTTTTGCCAGGGGTGTTGTTCTTCCGGAGAGTGCCGCGGAGGGTGCGCGGGAGGCCCCGGTGAGGGTGCCGGAGGGTGCGCGGGAGGCCCCGATGGGGGTGCCGGAAGGTGGTGGGGAATCACGGGAGGCCCCGGTGGGGGCGCCGGAGGGTGAGGTCGACGTGCGGGCGGCGGCAGTCGCCTTCCGCGACGAGCGCTACTTCAGGATCGGTGGAGCCGCCGAGGATCCGTGGGCGCCGCTCTCCGGTGACTACCGGACCGCGGACGGCTGGGTGCGCCTGCACTGCAACTTCGACCACCATCGCGACGCGGCGCTCGCGGTGCTGGGCCTGCCCGCCGGATCGGGCAGGGAGGACGTCGTCCGGGCGTGCGCGGGCCTCACCGCGGTCGGGATCGAGGAGGCTGTGACGGCGGCCGGGGGATGCGCCGCGGCCATGCGGAGCCGTGCCGAGTGGTTCCGTCACCCGCACGCCTCGGCGGTCGCCGCCGCACCCCTCGTCGATCTGGCCCGGATCGGCGGTTCCGGCGACGAGTGCTCGGGCGGGGCCTCGGTACCGGACAGCGGTGTGTACGCGCTGGAAAGGGCTCATGCGCCGGACAGGGAGCGGCCACTGGACGGGGTGCGGGTGCTGGACCTGACCAGGGTGGTCGCGGGGCCGGTGGCGACGCGGGCCCTGGCCGCGTACGGGGCGCAGGTGCTCAGGGTGGGCGCCGCGCACCTGCCCGAGGTGCCGGGGCTGGTGGTCGGCACGGCGTTCGGCAAGCGGTCCTGCCACCTCGACCTGCGGACCCCGGAGGGCAGGGACGCGTTGCGCGACCTGGTCGCGGAGGCGGACGTGTTCGTGCAGTCGTACCGGCCCGGCGCCCTCGACGCGCTGGGTTTCGGACACCGCGAGCTGGCCGCGGTCAGGCCGGGAATCGTGTGCGTGGACATCTCGGCGTACGGGACACGGGGACCGTGGGCGGGCCGGCGGGGGTTCGACAGCCTGGTGCAGATGGCGTGCGGCATCGCTCACGAGGGGGGCGACGGTTCCCGGCCGTGCCCGCTGCCCGCGCAGGTTCTCGACCACGCCACCGGCTACCTGGCGGCCTTCGGAGCCATGGCCGCGCTGCTGCGGCGATCCGCGGAGGGGGGGTCGTGGCGGGTGCGGCTCTCCCTGGCCCGTACCGCGCTGTGGCTGGACGGCCTGGGCCGGGTCGACGGCGCCGGCACGCCGGAACCCGAGGCCGCCGACCTGCTCGGCGAGATGGACAGTGCTTTCGGCAGGCTCACCTATGTCCGGCCGCCCGGTTCGGTCGGCGGTGTCCCGCCGCGCTGGTCGAGCCCGCCGCCCCGGCCGGGGGAACACCCGCCCGCCTGGTGGTGAGGCGATCCGCGCGACCCCGCACGGCCTCGGAGGAGACCCGGTCCCCGGGGCCGTCCTGCGGTGTCTCGGCGGTGTGAGCCGCCGAGGGCGGCCCCGGGCGGGGAACTGACAGGGGAGAACGGACCCGCCCGCGGCGTACGCTCCCGGTTCGGGGCCCGATCGTCCGCGGGCCGCCGTTCGCCGGGTCTCCTGATCTCCGTGGAATCTTCAGGTCCCGATCCCCGGGATCCCGGCCGGGCCGTTCACCGGGTCACGGGGCCGCCGGTCCGGCGGTGCGGCGCAGCGGGGAGAGCAGCAGCGGGGGAATGACGATCATCCCCGCGGCGCAGATCCAGAACACCGGGCGCAGGCCGAGCAGTTCGCCGAGGAGACCGCCGGCCAGGCCTCCCAGCGTCATGACGCCCTGCATGGCGAACGACGTGGTGGCGCTGACCCGGCCGCGCAGGTTCTCCGGGGCCTCGCGGAGGACGATCGCGCCGAAGCAGGTGGCGAAGGTCACGATGGCCACCCCGGTGACCAGGGTGCTGCCCGCCAGAAGCAGGAACTCGGCCCAGAGCGGCCCGGCGGCGAGCGCGACGGCCAGGTAGTTGAGCGGGAAGGCCAGCGCCGCGTGAACGAGTATCCGGTCCTCGCCGAACCGCCTGACCAGGCGAGGGGTGAGGACCGCCCCGATCAGGCCGC
This sequence comes from Streptosporangium fragile, assembly GCF_039534445.1. Lineage (NCBI taxonomy): Bacteria > Bacillati > Actinomycetota > Actinomycetes > Streptosporangiales > Streptosporangiaceae > Streptosporangium > Streptosporangium fragile. The sequence continues at coordinate 98,025 of NZ_BAAAVI010000010.1, forward strand.
CCGCGCCGAAGAGAGCGGTGAGCGCTCCGACCAGGCCACCCGGCAGGCCGAGCGTGCCGAGCGCGTAGAGGATGAAGAGCGCCATGTAGACGGCGGCGAAGAAGTTGACCGTGATGGCGGCGCCGCTGACCGCGCGGAGCGTCGGGTGCCCCAGCACGGTGGACAGGCCCTCGCGGACCTCGGCCCACATGCCGCGCGCGGGGGCGGGCGTGTGGTCCTCGGGCGCGTCGATCGCCCTGAGCAGGAACGCCGACACCAGGAACGACAGCGCGTCGACGGCCATCGCGAGCGGGGCCGTGACCGTCTGGACGAGCAGTCCCGCCAGGCCCGGACCACCGACGCTGGACAGCGCGTAGGCCGACTGGAGCCCGGCGAGCGCCTCGGTTCGCTGGCTCTCGTGGACGACCGCGGTGATGTGCGGGAAGCTCAGCGTCCGGAACAGCATCGCGCAGGCGCTCACCACGAACTCCACCGCGATCAGCCACGGCACGGTCAGCAGCCCGGCGATCCAGGCAAGGGGGATCGTGCCCACGGCGGTGGCGGCGGCCACCTCGCAGGCGATCATGACCGGCCGGCGCCGGCGCAGCCGGTCGGCGACGGCGCCCGCCTGGAGTCCGATCAGCAGGTACGGCAGCGACGCCGCGGCGGTGAGCAGGCCCATCTGGGCGGCGGAGGCGCCGAGCAGCGCGGCGGCCGTCATCGGCACCGCCAGCCGGGAGACCTCCGTGCCGGTGTCGGAGACGACGCGGGCGGAGAACAGCAACCGGTAATCGCGCTGCTTACGCAAGGGGACTGGCTGCAACACGGGGCTCACCGAAACTTCTGAAGGGAACGCTTCACATCTATGAAGCTAATCCTTCATAGATGTGAAGGCAATACTTCAGACCTGGGTTGGGTACGGTTTGGCCATGACCGACACGAAGTCGCTCAGCGATCCCAGGGCGATGCGGGCGCTGGCGCACCCAGCGCGGCTGGCGATCCTGAACCGGCTCAACAGTGAGGGGTCCGCCACGGCGACCGAGGTCGCCGAAGTCGTCGGCGTCACCCCGAGCGCGGCCAGCTACCACCTGCGGATGCTCGCCAAGTACGGCTTCGTCGAGGACGCGCCCCCGCGCGGCGACGGCAGGGAGCGCCTGTGGCGGGTCGGCCCCGGGAGCATCGCCGTCGCCCCCGAGCCCGAGGACACGCCCGAGGTCCGGGCGGCCAAGGACCTGCTGATCAAGGTGATGCGCGACCAGGCCGTCGACGAGATGGGCCGGGCGCTCGCCAACCATGACCGCGAGTCTCGCGAGTGGCGGGAGGCCGCGGTGTTCCAGCGGGCGGTCCTGCTGGTCGACGCCGAGGAGCTCAAGCGGCTGAGCGAGCGCATCGACGAGCTTCTCGCCCCGTACCTGACCACCGTCAGGAGCCGGGCGGAGGCCCCGAGCGGGGCGCGGATCTCCGAGGCGCAGATCAACCTCTTCCCCCGCGTCGAGCGCCGGCCGCACGGTCTGCCACGTGATAGTTAGTTGATGGTGGTTTGACGCGCGAAGGTCAAGTGGAGGCGTGGTTACGGGTACACTTTTCGATGGCCTGTGAGACACGGGCCGACTTCGCATGCCCCGTCAAGGACCTCGGCCTCTCGGTCCGGGTGAGAGCCCGGCTGGACCAGGTCCGGGGCATCAGGGCGGCAGCCGCGGGCTGCCGCGCAGAACCGAGAGCCGCGCCCAGTGATGGGCGCCCCGACCTGGAGGACAATCACATGTCCACCCCCGTCGTCACCATGCGACAGCTGCTCGAGAGCGGCGTTCACTTCGGCCACCAGACCCGTCGCTGGAACCCGAAGATGAAGCGCTTCATCTTCACCGAGCGCAACGGCATCTACATCATCGACCTCCAGAAGTCGCTGTCGTACATCGACCGTGCTTACGACTTCGTCAAGGAGACCGTCGCGCACGGTGGCACGATCATGTTCATCGGCACCAAGAAGCAGGCGCAGGAGGCCATCGCCGAGCAGGCGGCCCGCGTCGGCATGCCGTACGTCAACCAGCGCTGGCTGGGTGGCATGCTCACCAACTTCTCCACCGTGCACAAGCGGCTCCAGCGCCTGAAGGAGCTGGAGGAGCTCGACTTCGACAACGTGGCCGGCTCCGGCCTCACGAAGAAGGAGCTCCTCATGCGCCGCCGCGAGAAGGAGAAGCTGGAGCGCACCCTCGGCGGCATCCGTGACATGTCCCGGATCCCCAGCGCGGTGTGGGTCGTCGACACCAAGAAGGAGCACATCGGGATCAGCGAGGCCCGCAAGCTCAACATCCCGGTCGTCGCCATCCTCGACACCAACTGCGACCCGGACGAGGTCGACTACCCGATCCCGGGTAACGACGACGCCATCCGCGCCGTCGGCCTGCTGACCCGCGTCGTCGCCGACGCCGTCGCCGCCGGCCTCATGGCCCGCGCGGGTGCCAACCGCGGCGACGACAAGCCGGCCGTCGCCGGCGGCGCCGAGCCGCTGGCCGAGTGGGAGCAGGAGCTTCTCCGCGGCGCCGAGGCCGCCCCGGCCGCCGAGGCCGAGACCGCCGAGGCCGCCCCGGCCGCCGAGGCCCCCGCTGCCGAGGCCGAGACCGCCGAGGCCCCCGCCGCCGAGGCCCCCGCTGCCGAGGCCGACGCCGAGAAGCAGGCCTAGGTCCTTCTCGTACGGCCTGGCCGTACGACTCGCACGACCTTTCACGGGTGGGTGCGCCCCTACGGGGTACACCCACCCGATCCACGACGATTCCCACGAGGAAAAAGACAATGGCTTCCGTGAACATGGCCGACGTCAAGCGGCTTCGTGAGCTGACCGCCGCCGGCATGATGGACTGCAAGAAGGCGCTGGAGGAGGCTGAGGGCGACTTCGACCGCGCCGTCGAGATCCTCCGCCTCAAGGGCGCCAAGGACGTCGGCAAGCGTGAGGCCCGCACCGCCTCCAACGGTCTGGTCGCCCTGAAGCAGGACGGCGACTCCGCCGCCGCGCTGCTGGAGCTCAACTGCGAGACCGACTTCGTCGCCAAGGGTGAGCGCTTCCAGGAGCTCGCGGCCCAGGTCGTCGCGCACATCCTGGCCATCCGTCCCGCCGACGTGCCTTCGCTGCTGGAGTCCGAGCTCGACGGCAAGAGCGTCAAGACGCACCTCGACGAGGCCAACGCCGCGCTCGGTGAGAAGATCGAGATCCGTCGCTTCGCCGTGCTCGAAGGCGGCTTCATCGGCGCCTACATGCACAAGACCGACCCCCAGCTGCCCCCGGCGGTCGGCGTGCTCGTGCAGCTCGACACCGCCAACGCCGAGGTCGCCAAGGACATCGCGCAGCACGCCGCCGCGATGGCTCCCAAGTACCTCAGCCCGGCCGAGGTCCCCGCTGACGTCGTCGAGAAGGAGCGCGCGCTCTTCGAGGAGATGACCCGCGAGGAGGGCAAGCCCGAGGCCGCCATCGGCAAGATCGTCGACGGCCGCATCAACGGCTGGTACCGCGACTTCACCCTGCTTGAGCAGGCTTTCGTCAAGGACAACAAGAAGTCCGTCGCCAAGTTCGCTGACGAGAACGGCGTCAAGGTCCAGGCCTTCGTCCGCTTCAAGGTCGGCCAGGCTTAATTCTTGATCCCAGCTCTTCGAGCAGAGCACCAAACGAGGAGGCCGCCGCCGTGCAGGAGAACTCAGGACCCGCTACGTCGGCGGTTTCGTCGTCTACGGACCCGCTCCGCTGGAAGCGGGTGATGTTGAAGCTGTCCGGCGAGGCGTTCGCCGGTGGTGACCCGATGGGCATCGACCCGGCGGTGGTCGGCCACCTGGCCGACTCGATCGCCGAGGCCGTCCGCGGGGGCGTGCAGGTCTCTGTCGTCGTCGGCGGGGGCAACATGTTCCGCGGCGCGGCTCTCGCCGCGAGTGGCTTGGACCGTGCCCGGGCGGACTACATGGGCATGCTCGGCACGGTCATCAACTGCCTTGCCCTCCAGGACTTCCTGGAGAAGCGCGGCATCGACACCCGCGTCCAGACGGCCATCACCATGCAGCAGGTCGCCGAGCCGTTCCTGCCCCGTCGCGCCATCCGCCACCTGGAGAAGGGGCGCGTGGTCATCTTCGGGGCGGGTCTCGGCTCGCCGTTCTTCTCCACCGACACCTGTGCCGCACAGCGCGCCCTGGAGATCGGCGCCCAGGCACTGCTCAAGGGCACCCAGGTGGACGGCGTCTATGACGCCGACCCCCGCAAGAACCCCGACGCCGTCCGGTTCGACCACCTCGAATACGGTGAGGTCCTGACCCGCGGCCTCGGAGTCATGGACGCCACCGCCATCAGCCTGTGCATGGACAACAACCTGCCCATCGTGGTCTTCGACCTCATGGGCGAGGGCAACATTCTGCGGGCCGTGCGTGGTGAGAAGATCGGCACGCTGGTCAGTCCGGCAGGATGACAGGGAGCGAGCCCGACGTAGCGAGCGGAGTGGTACGCGACGCCAGGAGCGTGCCGCGCCGTGAGCGAGGAGCGGTGAGCGACCGGAAGACTAGGGTGCGAACCTGACATGGCGTGCTGAACGGTACGCGATCGTGGCGGTCCGGGATGGGCCTCCGGGCGGTGGCGTACCGCGCAGTGCGTGAGGATGGTGAGTGACCGAGAAGACAGGGAGCGAGCCCGACGTAGCGAGCGGAGTGGTACGCGAGGTAGGAGCGTCCCGCGAAGCGAGTGAGGAGTGGTGAGCGACCGAAAAGACAGGGAGCGAGCCCGACGTAGCGAGCGGAGTGGTACGCGAGGTAGGAGCGTCCCGCGAAGCGAGTGAGGAGTGGTGAGCGACCGAAAAGACAGGGAGCGAGCCCGACGTAGCGAGCGGAGTGGTACGCGAGGTAGGAGCGTGCCGCGACGTGAGCGAGGAGCGGTGAGCGACCAGGAGACAGGGAGCCGCTGTGATCGACGAAACCCTCCTCGAAGCCGAGGAAAAGATGGAGAAGGCCGTGTCGGTGGCGAAGGAGGACTTCGCCGGCATCCGCACGGGCCGCGTCACCCCATCGATGTTCAACAAGATCACCGCCGAGTACTACGGGACGCCCACCCCTATTCAGCAGCTTGCCTCGTTCCATGTTCCCGAGGCGCGCATGGTCGTCATCCAGCCGTTCGACAAGAGCTCGATGGCCGCGATCGAGAAGGCGATCCGCAACTCGGATCTCGGCGTGAACCCCGGAAACGACGGCCAGGTTATCCGCGTGGCCTTCCCCGAGTTGTCGGAGGAGCGCCGCAAGGAGTACATCAAGGTCGCGCGGAACAAGGCTGAGCAGTCCAGGGTCTCCATCCGTAACATTCGCCGCCACGCCAAGGAGACCCTTGACAAGATGGTCAAGGACGGCGAGGCCGGGGAGGACGAGGTGCGCCGGGCGGAGAAAGAGCTCGACGATCTCACCCAGAGGCACGTCGCCAAGATCGACGAGCTGCTCAAGCACAAGGAATCCGAGCTGCTTGAGGTTTGAGCCATGATCCTTGTCCCGTGCGGGCCGTCTGTGCGGGGCAAGGATTTTGCGTATGCATGAAAGTAGGACCCCCTGTGGAACCCGTGGCGGGCAGTAGCCGTACCGGCCGGAATCTCCCCGTCGCGGTGGCGGTGGGCGTCGGCCTGGCCGTGGTCATCATCGCCTCCCTCTACTTCGTAAAGGAGCTCTTCCTCGCGGTCGTCATCGCCGCGGTGGGGCTCGGGGTGGCGGAACTCGTCCGATCGTTCGCCGAACGGGAGATCAAGGTCCCTTTCGTTCCGGTTCTGGTGGGTATGGCCGCCATGGTCACCGGCGCCTACTGGGGCGGCACCGCTTGGCTGGTCGGCGTTTTCGCGATGACCGTGCTCGTGCTGCTGATGTGGCGGATGTTTCAGGGCACCGAAGGGTATGTCCGCGACGTCGCCGCGACCATCCTGGTCACCGTTTACCCGTCGATGCTCGTCGGGTTCGTGGCGCTGCTGCTCTCCCATCCGGGGGAGGGCGCGGACCAGGTTGTCGTCTTCATCGCCACCACGGCCGCGAGTGACATCGGCGGATACTTCGCCGGGATCCTCTTCGGCAAGCACAAGATGTCCCCGCTGATCAGCCCGAAGAAGACGTGGGAGGGCTTCGCCGGGTCGGCGCTGGCCTGCATGGCGGTGGGCGGCTGGCTGGTGGCGTGGCTGCTGGAGGCGGCGGTCTGGAAGGGCGTGGTGATCGGCGCGGTCGTGGTGGTCTTCGCGACGCTCGGTGACCTGGTCGAGTCGGTGATCAAGCGCGATCTCGGCGTCAAGGACATGAGCAGTGTGCTGCCCGGCCACGGCGGGATGATGGACCGTCTGGACTCCCTGGTGGCAGCGGTGATCCCGGTCTGGATCCTGCTCACTCTCCTGGTTTGAGTCGTTTTGTCATGATTGCTGAGGCATAGCCAACACCGGTCCTGTCCGTGCAGGCCTCGTCGGCGCGGACCGCGGTCGCGCCTCATCCGGCCCGGGTGAGCCGGTCGGCGGAGAGCCGCGGTAGCAGCGCCCGGTAGCCCTCGGCCGAGACCAGGCGCAGTTCCTCCGGGGTGATCGGGACGAGCCAGAGCCACTGCACGGAGTCGCCACCGAGGGAGAAGCCCGACAGGTCGGGCAGGCCCGGCAGCCCGGCCAGCATCACCACGCCGCCGTAGCCGGAGCCGAGCGGGAAGGTCTCCGGCCGGTGGTACCACTTGGCGGTGTGGCCGTGGCCCAGCCAGGTGACCGAGTGCCAGGGGTACTGCCCCAACCACAGGAACAACCGGGCGGCCTCGCGGGCGTCGCCCGAGGTGGCGACGGCGAGCTCCACCCGCGCGTAGGCGTCGGGCCGGTCGATGTACTGCTCCACGGTGGGCATCCGCTGACAGCTCATCCCGACCGTGGACAGGATCGTGTGATCCCTGCCGTGCGACGGTGGGCGCTCGGTGATGCCGACCGTGGGCAGCCGGTCGCCCCCGGCGTCCCAGAACCTGCCCGCAGGGCCGACCTTGCGGTCCAGGTGGCCCATCACGAACTGCTGGAACGACGCCCACGAGCCGTCCGTGCCGCGCCATTCCCAGTACGCCTGCGCCTTGGCCAGCCGGGGGGCCAGCCCGTCGTGGGCCTCCCGCAGGGACCAGGCGAACGGGGTCTCGCCCAGCGCGTCGCGGGAGTAGCCGGGCATGCCGCGTCCCAGGTCGGCCCAGCCAGGAATGACGGCGAGCAGCTCGTCGTTCTCGTACAGGGCGACGCCGTCGCCCTCCTCGAACCAGAGCGGTCGCAGGGTGCCCAGATGTGCCCTGCCGCCGGGGTGCCGGGTGTGCTCCCTGAGGGCCACCGGGGGCAGCTGGGAGTTCAGGCGCTCCGGGTCGATCACGTCCGGGGCCGGACCGTGGTTGGCCAGCCAGGCGGCTCCGTGCACCGTGCCTCCGGGCCCGCACAGGTAAGCTACCGAGGAGGTTTCGTCGCGTTCGACCACCAGGGTGCGGCTCCCGTAGGGGTTGACGTCGGTGAGCACCACCTCGACGCCGTCTCCCCGCTCTCCGGTGGGGCGGATTGTCGCCATACTTCCGGACTCTAAATCAGGGTCGAGCACCGCTTCGAGTAACCGTCGAGAGAAGGCGTTGGACTTGTCGACTGCCAGCCCGTCCGGGGCTCCCGCACCCGGCCAGCTCACTTTCGTGGCGCCGCGCCGGGCCAAGCCCGCCCGCCACCTGGCCGACCTGACCATGGCCGAGCGCCGGGCGGCGGTCGCGGAGCTCGGCGAGAAGCCGTTCCGCGCCGACCAGCTTTCCCGGCACTACTTCGAGAAGCTCAACGGCGACCCGGCGCTCATGACGGACCTGCCAGCCGCGGCCCGGGAGAAGTTCGCCACGACGCTCTTCCCCACGCTGCTGACCTCGGTCCGGGAGCTGACGACGGACGGCGGGACCACCCGCAAGACACTGTGGCGGCTGTTCGACGGCGCGCTGGTCGAGTCGGTCCTCATGCGTTATACCGACCGCACCACCATGTGCGTGTCGTCCCAGGCGGGCTGCGGGATGAACTGCCCGTTCTGCGCCACCGGCCAGGCCGGCCTGACGCGCAACATGAGCACCGCCGAGATCGTCGAGCAGGTCGTCGCGGGGGCGCGGGCGCTGGCGGCGGGCGAGGTGCCGGGCGGCCCCGGGCGGGTGAGCAACGTGGTCTTCATGGGCATGGGCGAGCCGCTGGCCAACTACAAGGCCGTGGTCGGCGCGGTGCGCCGGCTGGTCGAGCCGTCCCCGAACGGCCTGGGCATCTCCGCGCGCGGGATCACCGTCTCCACGGTCGGCCTGGTCCCCGCGATCGGCAAGCTCGCCGGGGAGGGTCTGCCGGTGACGCTGGCGCTGTCGCTGCACGCCCCGGACGACGAGCTCCGCGACACCCTGGTGCCGATCAACACCCGGTGGAAGGTCGCCGAGGTCCTCGACGCGGCGTGGGACTACGCGGCCCGGACCAAGCGCCGTGTCTCCATCGAGTACGCGCTGATCAAGGACATCAACGACCAGGAGTGGCGGGCCGACCTGCTCGGCAAGCTGGTCAGGAACAAGCTCGTGCACGTCAACCTGATCCCGCTCAACCCGACCCCGGGCTCGAAGTGGACGGCCTCCCGCCCGGAGGACGAGCGGGCCTTCGTCCGGCGCCTGGAGTTCCACGGTGTGCCGGTGACGGTCCGCGACACGCGGGGCCGTGAGATCGACGGCGCCTGCGGCCAGCTCGCCGCCGCGGAGTAGCCGGGTCGGGGCGCCGGGAGACCGGCGCGTGGGCCAGGGCCCGGGCGGCCGGGCGGCGTCGGGCTTCCCGGGCGGCCGGGCGGCGTCGGGCTTCCCGGGAGCGGTGCGAGCCGTCCCGCCGGGCCCGTGCCACGGGCCCGGCAGGAAGGGCTGCGAGCCGGGCTACGGGGTGAGGCGGTGCAGGTCCCTGGGGAACAGGGTGGTCTGCCGGATGTTGGCGGCGCCCGTCAGCCGCGAGGTCCAGCGCTCCAGGCCGATGGCGAAACCGCCGTGCGGCGGCATGCCGTGGGCGAAGGCGGCCAGGTATCCGGCGTACGCCTCCGGGTTCTCGCCCCGCGCGGCGAGCGCCGCGAGGTAGTCGGCGTGCCGGTGCAGCCGCTGCCCCCCGGTGACCAGCTCCAGCCCCCGGAAGAGCAGGTCGAAGCTCCGGGAGAACTCCGGCCGCCCGGGGTCGGGGTGGGTGTAGAAGGGACGTTTGACCATCGGATAGCCGGTGACGAACAGGAACTCCGAGCCGTGCTCGCGCAGCGCCCACTCGCCCAGCCACCGCTCGTGGGCGGGGGAGAGGTCGGGTTCGCCGCGGGGGTCCTCCCCGGTCAGCCGGGCCAGCAGTTCCTGCGCGTCGGCGAAGTGGATCGCCGGGATCTCCTCGGGTACCCGGGGCAGCTCGATCTCCAGCAGGGCCAGCGCGTCCCCGGCCCGCTCGGCCGCGGTGGCGTGCATCCCGGCCAGCGCGCGGGTGAGCACGGCCATCACATCGCGGTGGTCGTCGACGAAGCCCATCTCGGCGTCCAGGCTCGTGTACTGGGCCAGGTGCCGCGCGGTGTCGTGCGGTTCGGCCCGGAAGACCGGCCCGACCTCGTAGACCCGTTCGAAGACCCCGACCAGGGCCTGCTTGAAGAACTGCGGTGACTGCGCGAGGAAGGCGGGACGGCCGAAGTAGTCGATGCCGAAGACGTTCGCGCCGGACTCGGTCGCGGTGCCCACGATCTTCGGGGTGTGCGCCTCGGTGAAGCCAAGCCCGTCCAGCGCCGCGCGGAACCCGGCGACCCCGGCGGCGGCGATCTCGAACGGCGCCCGCAACCGCGGGTGGCGCAACGCCACCGGAGCGTGGTCGAGGACGGTCGGCAGCGTGGCCGGGACGGCGGGCCGGTACAGGTCGAACGGCGGCGGTTCCACCGCCTCGGCGAGCACCCGGACGGTGGGGGAGACCAGCTCGGCGCCGCCCGGCGCCTGCGGGTTCGCGACCACCGTGCCGGTGAGCTCGACGACGGTCTCCTCGGGGATCGCGACCGGCTCGCGGAGCACCGACTGGGCGAGTCCGGAGCGGTCACGGACGACGAGGAAGGAGACGGACTTCAGCTCGCGGCGGCGGTGCAGCCAACCGGCGAGGCGGGCCTGTTGACCGACGTGCCGTGGCAGGTCGGCGGCGAGGATTCTGTGGATCATCACATTCCTTCAGGAGCATGAACTGATCCCTTGGGAGTGCGGGCGAGAAGGGAACTCGCGGTGCCACCGCACTTTCGCCGCCGCTGCGGACGGGGTCCGTGGAGGCGGCGGCCTCGTTCTGGCCCGGTGACGGGGGCCGGCCGGCGGGGCATTGGACCGGTCGAACCCGACCTGGCCGTTCCTCCCCGCACTCGGGAGGGTCTTCGGCCCGGGGGCGCGAGACCGCCTTCGCAGCTACCGGCGGCTCTCTGACCCGCGTGGTCCCCGGCCTACTCGTCTCCGTCGACGCGTTCTGACGATCGTAGCCAATCACCCGGGGACCGGTCGAACAGGTTACGGGCGGGTGCGGCGGAGTCGTGCGTACAGGGTGATGCCCGCGGCGGACCAGAACAGCGCCGCCGCGGCCAGGGCGGGCAGGGACGCGTCGAGCGCGCCCGCGTTGGCCGCGCGCATCCAGGGCATGATCGGCACTGCGAAGGGGCCCGCGGGGGTGAGGCTGACCAGGAGCATGGCCACGTAGCCGCCGAACAGGGCCAGCATCGCGGCGGCGGGCGAGCCCAGGATCGGCCTGCTGGTGAGCGCGCCGAGCGCGGTCCCGACGCTCAGGCCGAGCGCGTGCAGCGCGATGCCGCGTACCAGGTCGCCGGGGGCGGGGGTGGCGGCGAAGCCGTGCAGCAGCGGCATGGCGACGGCGATCGCCGCCAGGCCGAGGTTGACGGTCAGCGCGGCGAGCAGCCCGGCGCCGATCTCCCGGCCCGGCCGCCCGGCGGCCGTCATCGAGATCAGCCGCTGCGTCGGCGGCTCGGTGTCGAGCGTCCCGCGGGCGGCCCAGGCGAAGACGAGGATCAGCAGCCCGGCCGAGTCGGCGTAGGAGGACAGCTCCTTGCCGGGCGGGACGAGCGTCGAGTAGAAGATCAACAGCATCGCGAAGAGCGCGATCACCGGCTGGAACAGCCGGTGCGACCGGGCGTAGGCGGCGAGCTTGAACCGTGCGAGATGGGTCACGAGGACCGCCTGGTGAGGTAGCCGTCGGCGCGGAGTTTCTGTTCCACCTCGTCGGCGTCGTCGGCGTCCACGATCACCTCGATGATCGCCTGCCGCGGCGTCCCGCCGGGTGAGGGGGCCGGCCGGGGCGACGCCTCGCGGGCTCCGGGGGTGACCGTGCCGTCGGCGACGAGCCAGTGGTCGGCGCCGGGGAGGTCCCGGAGCTGGTTCTGGTGGTCGCTGACCACGACCGTGCCGCCGGCCGCGGCGATCTCGTCGATGATGAGGGGGAGCGTGGTGCGGGTCTGCTCGTCGAGCCCGGCGAAGGGCTCGTCCAGGATCAGCAGCCCCGGCGGGGTGAGCAGCGCCTGGATGAGCCCGATCTTCTGCGCGCTGCCCTTGGACAGGTCGCCCAGCGGCTGGTCGAGCAGGTGGGTCGCGCCCAGCCGCGCGGCCAGTTCCCCGGCGGCGCCCGGGGCGGCGCCGCGGACCCTGGCCATGTGGGTCAGGTAGGCGGTGACGGTGAACGGCTGGTCGATGGGGAAGACGTCGGGGGCGTAGCTCACGGTGGACGGGCGGTCGGCGACCGTGCCGCGGGACGGCGGGACGATGCCCGCCAGCAGGCGCAGCAGCGTCGACTTGCCCGCGCCGTTGCGCCCGGTGACCTCGACGACCGAGCCGGGCGCGAGGATGAGGTCGACGTCTCGCAGAATCCAGGGTCCCCGGCGGGAGTATCTGAACGACACGGCACGAAGTCGCATAGGGGGGTAACCCTACCGTGACCCTCGCTTTTGGAAGATATGTCCTTTAAAAAGGGAGATCATCGGTTGAGAAGCGAAAGGACGCGGGTTTGGACCGCTTTCCACGGGTTCTCGGGGTGCGTACGGGATACGACCCGGATCAGGTGGACAGCCTGATCCGCCGGATCGAGGGGACCCTCGGCCGGGGCTCCCCGGACGGGGAGCCGATCACCGCGGACGAGATCCGCGAGGCCCGCTTCCGCACGAAGCTCGGCGGCTACCACGAGATCGCCGTCGACTTCGCGCTGGAGGCCTTCATCGTGGCGATCGAGGCCCGCTCCGCCGAGGCGCATCCGCCGGTGTCTCCCCTGCGCCCCGGAGTTCCCGCGGACTCCCCGCCGCCCCCGTCCGAGGTTCTCCCCGAGCCGCCGCATCCCACGGCGCCGTACGCCGACCGGGCGGAACCGGATCCGCCGTACGCCGGGCCGCCGTACGCGGATGTGCCGTACGCCGGGCCGCCGTACGCCGACGTGCCGCACGAAGCGCCGCCGCACGGTGGGGCGGCGCATGAGACGATCCCGCCCGACGAGGTGTCATACGGTCAGGTGCCGTCCGGGGCGGTGCCGTACGGTGGGGTTCCGTACGGAGACGTGCCGCCCGCGCCGCCTCCGTACGGCGAGGTGGGCGGGGTGGCCGGTACGGCCGAACTGGAGGAGCACGCCGTCCGGGTCGAGCGGGCCGCCTTCCGGCCGGGCAGGCTGGGCATGGGCTACAACGAGGACGAGGTCGACGCGTTCCTCGACCGTGTCGTGGCCACCCTGCGCGGTACCACCGACGACCCCCTCACCGCGGCCGACGTGCGCCGGGTGAGGTTCACCACCGTGCTGCTGAAGCCGGGTTACGCGGTCGGCGAGGTCGACGACCTGCTCGCCGACCTCGCGGGTGTCCTGGAGACCCACCTTGGCCGGTGAGACCCGCCTCGGCCGGCGCGGGCCCGCGCCGGCCGGCGGGTCCGTGCGGGCGCGCGCCGTCGGCGGGGCCGGGGCAGGTCAGCGGGTGCCCCAGGAGTAGGTCTGCTTGTGCAGCTTCAGGTAGACGAACGTCTCGGTGGCGCGCACGGTGGGGATGGCCCGGATCTTGCCGAGGATCTCCAGCAGGTGGAGGTCGCTCTCGCAGACGACCTCGACCATGATGTCGAGGGATCCGGCGGTCAGCACCACATAGTCGATCTCCGCGATGGCCGACAGCTCGTCGGCCACCGTCTCCAGGTCGCCCTCGCACTTGATGCCGATCATGGCCTGACGGGGGAAGCCCAGGGTCAGCGGGTCGGTCACCGCGACGATCTGCATGACTCCCGCGTCCAGCAGGCGCTGCACCCGCTGGCGGACGGCCGCCTCCGACAGGCCCACCGCCTTGCCGATGGCGGCGTACGGTTTGCGCCCGTCCGTCTGCAGCTGCTCGATGATCTGCTTGGAGATCTCGTCGAGCACGACGGGGCCTGGCCTCGCGTCGTTCTCACGGCGTACCTTGGGCGGCGTCGTCATCCGCGCTCCCTGGCGTCAGGTTTCGGGGCTGTTGCCGCCATGTTGCGGCTCCGATGCGACATGCTGTCAGCAATCGGCCTTCTGTCAAGCGATTTCGTAGCAATTTGGTATCTTAACAACGAAATCCCTTGTCGCGGGGCGTTTACTCTGTAAGAGTCGCCAGCAACTCAACCCCGATCCATAGGAGGTCGACGGTGACCATCCCGGTTGAGAACCCTGAACTCACTCATCTGCGAAACTACGTCAACGGCGAGCTCGTTGACGCCAAGAGTGATCGGTTCTCGGACGTCATCGACCCCTGCACCGGAGAGGCCTACCTCAAGGCTCCCATCTCCGGCCAGGAGGACGTCGACGCGGCCTACGCCGCCGCGGCCGCCGCCTTCGAGTCGTGGAGCCAGACCACGCCGGGCGAGCGCGCCAACCTGCTCTTGAAGGTCGCCGACGCGATCGAGGCCAGGGCCGACGAGCTGAACGAGGCCGAGTGCCGCAACACCGGCAAGCCGCGCGCCCGCATGGCCGAGGACGAGACGCCGGTCGCCGCCGACCACTTCCGCTTCTTCGCGGGCGCCGCGCGCACGCTGGAGGGGCCCACGTCGGGTGAGTTCCTGGCCGACCACACCTCCGTCATCCGGCACGAGCCGATTGGCGTCGTCGGTCAGGTCACCCCGTGGAACTACCCGATGATGATGGCGGTCTGGAAGATCGCTCCGGCGCTCGCCGCGGGCAACACCGTGGTGCTCAAGCCCTCGGACACCACCCCGGTCTCCACGGTCAAGCTGGCCGAGATCATCGGTGCGGTCCTGCCGAAGGGCGTCTTCAACGTCGTCGTCGGCGACCGTGACACCGGCGCCCTGGTCGTCGGCCACCCGACCGCGCAGATGGTCGCCATCACCGGTTCGGTCGGCGCGGGCATGGCCGTGGCCAGGAGCGCCGCCGACGACCTCAAGCGGGTCCACCTGGAGCTCGGCGGCAAGGCCCCCGTCATCGTTTTCGACGACGTCAAGGACCTCAAGGCCGCCGCCGCGTCCATCGCCACCGCGGGCCTGTACAACGCCGGCCAGGACTGCACCGCCGCCTGCCGCGTGCTGGTCCACGAGGACGTCCACGACGAGTTCGTGGCCGCGCTCACCGAGGCCGCGGCCGGTACCGTCACCGGCGACCTCGACACCGAGGACGCCCTGTACGGCCCGCTCAACAACGCCGGCCAGCTGGCCCGCGTCCAGAGCTTCTTCGAGCGCGTCCCGGGTCACGCCAAGGTCCTGACCGGCGGCCGGCGGGTCGGCGACAAGGGCTACTTCTTCGCCCCCACCGTCGTCGACGGCCTCCAGCAGGACGACGAGATGGTGCAGAACGAGATCTTCGGCCCGGTCATCACCGTCCAGACCTTCTCCGACGAGGCCGACGCGGTGGCCAAGGCCAACGGCGTCAAGTACGGTTTGTCCGGATCGGTGTGGACCTCTGACCACGGCCGGGCGATGCGGGTGTCCAACCGCCTCGACTTCGGCGTGGTGTGGGTGAACACCCACATCCCGTTCGTCTCGGAGATGCCGCACGGCGGCTTCAAGCACTCCGGTTACGGCAAGGACCTGTCCGTCTTCGGACTGCACGACTACCTCCGCGTCAAGCACGTCATGCACTACATCGGCGAATAGCCGCGAACAGAGGGATAAGCCTGGGATGACCAAGATCAAGGTGAGTATGGGGACGGCACCCGCCGTCTCCGGCTCGCCCACCGTGCCCGCGATCGAACTTGACGGGGTCGTCAAGGAGTACCTCTCCCACGGCGAGGTCGTCCAGGCGGTCAAGGGAGTAACCCTGACGATCGCCGAGGGGGAGTTCTTCTCCCTCCTCGGCCCCTCCGGGTGCGGCAAGACCACGACCATGCGAATGATCGCCGGGTTCGAGGATCCGTCGCGGGGCAGGGTCTCCCTGCACGGCCGGGACGTCACCCACGTCCCCCCGAACAAGCGCGACGTGAACATGGTGTTCCAGTCCTACGCGCTCTTCCCCCACATGAGCGTCTGGGAGAACGTCGCCTTCGGCCTGCGGCGCAAGAAGGTCCCCGACTCCGAGATCAAGCACCGCGTCGGCGAGATGCTGGAGATCGTCGACCTCGTCGGGCGCGAGAAGCGCCGGCCCCGCGAGATGTCCGGCGGCCAGCAGCAGCGCGTGGCCCTGGCCCGCGCCCTGGTCAACCGGCCCCGGGCGCTCCTGCTCGACGAGCCGCTCGGCGCCCTCGACCTCAAGCTCCGCCAGGCCATGCAGATCGAGCTCAAGCGCATCCAGCGTGAGGTCGGCATCACCTTCGTCTACGTCACCCACGACCAGAGCGAGGCGCTCACCATGAGCGACCGCATCGCCGTCATGCACGACGGCCTGGTCGAGCAACTCGCCTCGCCCCGCGAGATCTACGAGCGCCCGGCCACCGCCTTCGTGGCCGGTTTCATCGGTACGTCCAACCTGATCAGCGGCACCGTCGACGGCATCACCTCGGGCTTCGCGATGCTCAAGCTGGGCGAGGGCGACCACGTGCTCGTCGAGGGTGACTACCGGGCCGGCGACCCGATCGCGATCACGGTGCGCCCCGAGAAGATCAGGATCTCCACGGAGGAGCCTACCGGAGATGTCAGCGTCGTGCGCGGCACCGTCTCCGAGGTGGTCTACCTGGGCCTCTACAACAGCTACGCGGTCCGCCTGGCCAACGGCGCCGAGGTGACCGTCTTCCAGCAGAACGCGCTCGACAGCACCAGCACGGCGGAGCGTGGCGACGCCGTGTGGTTGTCGTGGCAGCCGCAGCACTCGTACGCGATCGGAAGTTGAATCCTGCTATGCACTACCGCACGAACCCCGCCTTTCTGCGTGGCATGACGCAGAGCCGCTCCGTCACCCGTCGTGACGCCCTGCGTCTGGCGGGGCTGTCGGCCGCAGGCCTCGCCCTGTCCGCCTGCGGCGTGCAGGGGCAGAAGGCCGAGGCGCCGAAGAAGGACGCCGTGGCCGAGTACTGGGCCAGCAAGAAGAAGAACGGCACGCTGCGCTTCGCCAACTGGCCGCTGTACATCGACAAGGACGGCAAGAAGTACCCGTCGCTGGAGATGTTCACCGCCGACACCGGCATCCAGGTGACCTACCAGGAGGCCATCCAGGACAACGGTTCGTTCTTCGGCAAGGTCCAGCCGCTGCTCGCCGCCAACAACGACATCGGCTACGACCTGATGGTCATGACCAACGGCCTCCACCTCGGCAAGGCCATCGCGCTGGGCTACCTCGTCCCGCTGGACCACTCCAAGCTGCCGAACTTCGCCGCCAACGCCGCGCCGAAGGTCAAGAACCCCACCTGGGACCCGAACAACACCTACACGCTCCCGTGGACGGTCGGCCTGACCGGCATCGCCTACAACCCCAAGTACGTCGACGAGGTCAAGAGCATCCAGGACCTCTGGAACCCCAAGTACAAGGGCAAGGTCGGCATGATGGCCGACGCCCAGGAGATCGCCAACTTCGGCATGTTCTCCCTGGGCATCGACCCCGACAAGTCCACCGAGGCCGACTGGAAGAAGGCCGGGGCGAAGCTCCAGGAGCAGCGTGACGCCGGGCTCGTGCGCAAGTACTACGAGAACGACTACGTCGACGCGCTCGCCCGGGGCGACGTGTGGATCACCATGGCCTGGTCCGGCGACATCTTCCAGCAGGTCGCCGAGGGCAAGGACCTGAAGTTCGTGGTGCCCGAGGAGGGCGGCACGATCTGGACCGACAACATGTGCATCCCCAAGACCGCGCAGAACCCGGTCGACGCCCTGACGCTGATGGACTACGTCTACCAGCCGAAGATCGCCACCATGCTGGTGGAGTACATCAACTACATCACCCCGGTGCCCGCCACCAAGGACCTGGTCCTCGCCGACGCCGCCAAGGCCAGCGGTGACGACAAGGCGGCCCTGGAGCAGATCGCCAACAGCCCGATGATCTACCCCTCCGAGTCCGACATGGCCAAGCTGCGGTCGTACAAGGCGCTGACCCCGGCGGAGGAGAAGGTCTTCGAGGACATCTTCCAACCGATCACCCAGGGTTAGCCGATGACCGAGCGAATCGGGCGGGAAGGGGCGAGCGGCCGGTGAAACGTCTCGCCCCCTACCTGCTCATCCTGCCCGGCGGCCTGTGGCTGGCGATCTTCCTGGTGGTGCCGATGGTCTTCATGGCCTCGGTCTCCACCCAGGAGGGCGACGTGGTCAACGGGTTCGTCCAGACGTTCAACTTCTCGATGTACGGCGACGCGCTGGTGCAGTACCAGACGCAGTTCCTGCGCTCGGCCGGGTACGGCCTGGTCGCCACGATCATCTCCGTCGCGCTGGCCTATCCGATGGCCTACTGGATCGCGTTCAAGGGCGGCGACCGCAAGTCCACCTACCTGCTGCTGGTGCTGCTCCCGTTCTTCGTGTCGTTCGTGCTGCGCACCGTGTCGTGGAAGTTCCTGCTGGCCGACAACGGCATGCTGCTCGCGCCGCTGAAGTCGGCCGGCCTGCTGCCCGAGGACTTCCACGTGCTGCAGACGACGGTGGCGGTGATCGGCGGCCTGGTCTACAACTACCTGCCGTTCATGATCCTGCCGATCTACGTGGCGCTGGAGCGGGTCGACCCCCGCGTGATCGAGGCCGCCCAGGACCTGTACGCGTCCAGGCGTGAGGCGTTCACCAAGGTCGTGCTGCCGCTCTCGCTGCCGGGCGTGTTCGCCGGGGTGCTGATGACCTTCGTCCCGATGACCGCCGACTACGTCAACGCCGGCATCCTCGGCGGCCCGGAGAACACGATGATCGGCAACATCATCCAGACCGAGTACCTGGTCAACAACGACTACCCGACCGCCGCCGCGCTGTCGTTCACGTTGATGGCCGCGATGCTGATCGGCATCTTCGCCTACGCCAAGGCGCTCGGCACCGAGAACGTGCTGGAGGCGGCGGCCCGATGAGCGCTCCATCCGTCGCCGCGCCGAAGAAGACGGTGAAGAAAGCGGTGAAGGTCGCGGGCCGGCGGCGGCTCGGCGACCGGCTGCTCCGGGCCTACACCTGGCTGATCATCGCCTGGCTGTTCCTGCCGATCGCCGTCATGATCGTGTTCGGCTTCAACGACACCCAGAGCAAGTCGAACGTGACCTGGCAGGGCTTCACCCTCAAGTGGTGGGGCCGGCTGGACGAGTACCCCCAGCTGATGGAGGCGGTGACCAACTCCCTCTGGATCGCCGTGCTCTCCACGCTGATCGTGACGGTGATCGGCACGCTCATGGGCCTGGCCCTGGGCCGCTACCGGTTCCGCGGGCAGGGCGCCACCAACCTGGTGCTGTTCGCCGCGATCGCCTCGCCCGAGCTGGTGATGGGCGCCTCGCTGCTCTCGCTGTTCATCAGCGTCGGCGTGAAGACCGGCTTCGCGACCGTGGTCATCGCGCACGTGCTGTTCTCGCTGTCCTTCGTGGCGATCACCGTGCGGGCCCGGGTGGTCGGCCTGGACCCCTCGGTCGAGGAGGCCGCACGCGACCTCGGCGCGTCCACCTGGGTGACGTTCTGGCGGGTCACCTTCCCGATGATCCTGCCCGGTGTCGTCTCCGGCGCGCTGCTGGCCTTCGCGCTGTCCGTCGACGACTTCGTGATCACCCAGTTCACCAGCGGGGCCACCCAGACGTTCCCGCTGTGGATCTGGGGTGCGACCCGAATCGGGGTGCCGCCGCAGGTCAACATCCTCGGAACGCTTATATTCGCGGTAGGCGTCGTGATCGCGGTGGTCAACACCGTCAGCTCGCGTTCGCGCCGCCGCACCTAAGCTGCCGTCAAGCCCCGTGCCGTCATCGGGCGGCACGGGGCTTCGGTGTACCCGGATCCTCGGCAGAGAACAGGGAGGCGAGATCGGATCCAGGCGGGGGGAACCCGCGCGTGATCTCCACGAGCACGCGATACACACCAAAAAACAGAACACCTGACTCACCGTAGGGAAGTGAGATTTGTGGATCCGCTGAAGGCTCTTGCTGACGCGGAGCGCAAGCCGTACTGGCTCGACAGTCCGGCGAAACCCGAGCCGCTCGCGCGGCTCTTCGGCACCACCACCGCCGATCTCGCGGTCGTCGGCGGCGGCTTCACGGGGCTCTGGACGGCCCTGATGGCCAAGGAACGCGACCCGTCCCTCGACGTCGTCCTGCTGGAGGGGCGGCGGATCGGCTGGGCCGCGTCCGGCCGCAACGGCGGCTTCGCGATGGCCACGCTCACCCACGGCATCGCCAACGGGTTGGAGCGCTGGCCGGACGAGATCGCCACCCTCGAACGCCTCGGCGTCGAGAACCTCGACGAGATCGGCGAGACCGTCGCCAGGTACGACATCGACTGCGGATACGAACGCACCGGCGAGCTGAACGTGGCCACCGAGCCGTGGCAGCTGGCGGAGATGAACGAGAGCCTGGAGATCGCCCGCGAGCTGGGCGTCCGCATCGACGTCCTCGACCGCGACCAGGTCCGGGCGGAGGTGAACTCGCCCACCTACATCGGAGGCCACTGGGATCGCGACGGCTGTGCCATGCTCGACCCCGCCCGACTCGCCTGGGGGCTCCGGCAGGCCTGCCTCTCCCTGGGCGTGCGCGTCTACGAGCGCACGCCGGTCCGCACGATGAAGGACACCGGGGCGAGCCTCGACCTGCTCACCCCGCACGGCACCGTCAGAGCGCGCCGGGTCGCACTCGGCACCGGGGTCTTCCAGCCGCTGCTGCGGCGGCTGAAGCACTTCCTGGTGCCGGTCTACGACTACGCGCTGATGACCGAGCCGCTCTCCGCCGAGCAGCTGGCCTCCGTGGGCTGGCGCAACCGCCAGGGCGTCGGCGACTCGGCCAACCAGTTCCACTACTACCGGCTGACCGGCGACAACCGCATCCTCTGGGGCGGCTACGACGCGGTCTACTACAACGGCGGCAGGATCAAGCCCGAGTACGAGCAGCGCGACGAGACCTTCGTCAAGCTGGCGGAACACTTCGCGGCGACGTTTCCCCAGCTCTCCGGGCTGCGCTTCACCCACCGGTGGGGCGGGGTCATCGACACCTGCAGCCGGTTCAGCGCCTTCTTCGGCCACTCCCACGGCGGACGCGTCGCCTACGCCGCCGGCTACACCGGCATGGGCGTCGGCGCGACCCGGTTCGGGGCCAACGTCATGCTCGATCTGCTCGCCGGGGAGCGGACCGAGCGGACCGAGCTCCGGATGGTCAAGGAGAAGCCGCTGCCCTTCCCGCCCGAGCCGGTCCGTTCGGCCGGGATCCAGATGACGCGCTGGTCGATCGCCCAGGCCGATCTTCACGAGGGCCGCCGCAACCTCTGGTTGCGCACCCTGGACAAGATGGGCCTCGGGTTCGACTCCTAGGCGGCGCCCGGCCCCCGCCGTCCGGGCGGGGGCCGGGTGGGGGGCCGGGTGGCGGTCGTGTTCCCGCCGCCGGGGAACCGGGTGCCCCGGCCCCGGGCACCGGCCGTGTCCCACGGGGGCGGGAGGGATCGCGTCTGGCCTTCCGCCGCGCCGCCCGTACAGACTTGGGGTCATGTCCGAAAAGGTGAAGTTCACCGTCGACGGGATCACGCTCGTCGGCGACCTGCGGGTCCCGGCACGGCCGGGACCGCACCCCGCGCTCGTCCTCACCGGGCCGTTCACCGGCACCCGGGACCAGGTCACCGGCCGGTACGCCGCCCGCCTGGCCGAGTCGGGATACGTGACGCTGGCGTTCGACCACCGCAACTGGGGCGAGTCGGGCGGTGAGCCGCGCAACCACGAGGATCCGCAGGGCAAGCTGCACGACCTGCGGGCCGCCGTCTCGCTGCTGCGCTCGCGTCCCGAGGTGGACGGCGACCGGGTCGGCGCGGTCGGGATCTGCCTCGGCGGGGGCTACGCGCTCAAGTTCGCCGCGTTCGACCCCCGGGTCAAGGCGTTCGCGGGCGTCGCGGGAGCCTACAACAACCCCTACGACATGCGCGCGGGGATGTCCCCCGCCGGGTACCAGGGCATGCTCGCCTCCTTCACCGGGGCACTGGAGCGCCAGGACCTGGGCGGCCCGGTCGAATACCTGCCCGCGGTGGCCGAGGAGGGGGAGGCGGCCATGCCGGGCGACGAACCGTTCGCCTACTACGGCACCTCCCGGGGCGCCTCGGCGCACTGGCGCAACGAGGTGACCCGCGCCTCGCTCCGCGAGCTGGTCACCATGGACAACATGACGGGCGCCGACTTCCTGTCGCCCAAGCCCGGCCTGATCGTGCACGGCATCGTCGACCGCTTCTGCTCGCCCGAGGACGCGGAGAAGGCCTACCGGCGGATGGACGAGCCCAAGCGGCTCGTCTGGCTGGACGCCCGGCTCCACATCGACCTCTACGACACCGAGCCGCACGTCACCCGGGCGGTCGAGGCCGTCGCGGCGTTCTTCGGCGAGCACCTCTGAGCGCCGTGTACGTTCTGGGACTGGACGTCGGAGGCACGTCCTCACGCGCGCTCCTGCTCGACCCCTCGGGGCGGCGGGCCGGATACGGGAAGGCCGGGGGCGGCAACCCCGCGGCCCACGGCAACGAGGTGGCCGTGGCCAACGTCGGCAGGGCACTGGAGCTCGCCCTCCGCGGCGTGGACCCCGCCCTGGTGGCCGGGGCGGTCGTCGGGATGGCCGGGCGCGGGGCCCTGGACCGGTCGGTGTTCGACCCGATGTGGGCCTCCGCCGGGCTGCGCGCCGTGCCCCGGCTCACGAGTGACCTGGGCATCGCCTTCGCCGCCGGCACGGCCGAGCCTCGCGGCACCGTGCTCATCGCCGGCACCGGGGCCATCGCCGCCAGGATCGAGGACGGCGAGCCCACGATGATCGCCGACGGGCTCGGCTGGCTCCTGGGCGATGAGGGGTCGGGTTTCTGGCTGGGCAGGGAGGCGGCCCGCGCCGCCGCCCACGCCCTCGGCCGCGGCCGGGTCACCGGGACGCTCACCCGCCTGGTCGCGGAGGCCCTGCTGGAGGGCGACCCGCTCCCACCCGTCCCGCCCGTGTCCGAGCTCGGCGGCGGGAGTCCGGGCGCGGCCGGGGAGACGCGGGCGCTGGCGATCCGCCTGGTGGTCCGGGCGCAGTCGCGTCCCCCGCTGGAACTGGCCCGGCTCGCCCCGCTCGTCGGCCGGGCCGCGGAGGAGGGCGACCCGGCCGCCCTGGAGATCGTCTCCACCGCCGCCCGCCTGCTCTGCCGGACGGTGGCCGAGGTGCGCCCGGCGGGCGAGACCACCCCGGTGGTGCTGGCCGGGAGCGTGCTGACCAGCGGGG
Source organism: Streptosporangium fragile (assembly GCF_039534445.1). NCBI lineage: Bacteria > Bacillati > Actinomycetota > Actinomycetes > Streptosporangiales > Streptosporangiaceae > Streptosporangium > Streptosporangium fragile. The sequence goes on from NZ_BAAAVI010000010.1 coordinate 120,756, forward strand.
GACCGGTCTGCGCCGCCGTACGCGAGGGGCTGGGCGCCTCGACGGCCCTGGCGGGTGACGGGGCCGGTGCGGCGGCGTGGCTGGCGGGCCGCGAGGCGTTCGGGTGGGATCCGGGGACCGCCGCCCGGCTGCACGCCCGGATCGTCTCCGGCGACTGAGCCCACCCGCCCCGCACCCCGGCCGGCCCCCGGAGGCGGCCGGGGTCACTCCGGAAGGCGGGGCCGCCGGATCTTTGGGATGACGGGGAACCGCCCCCGCCCGCTACCGAAGTTCCGGCCCGTACATCGATCGATGTACGCCCGGGATGGACCCGTGTGACGATGCCGCCCGGTCCGCCGGGCGAGATCGTTGACCTGTGACAAGCCGTCGTATCAACGTGCTCGACGTGCTCCGGGGGGTCGCCATCGTCGGCACCCTGGGCACGAACATCTGGATCTTCACCAGTCCGGGCGGTCCCGCGGACGTCATGTCCGCCCTGGGCCGGCCGGAGGCACTGGAGACCTTCCTCCGCTCCCTCACCAACGGCAAGTTCCTCGCGCTGCTCACCCTGCTGTTCGGGGTCGGGCTGGAGCTGCAGTACCGCTCGGCCGGGCGCCGGGGCGCGCCGTGGCCCGGCTGGTACCTGTGGCGGGCCGGGCTGCTCTTCGTCGAGGGCCTGATCCACTACGTGTTGATCTTCGAGTTCGACGTGCTCATGGGGTACGCCGTCACCTCGATCGTCGTGGCGTACCTGATCGGCCGCAGCGACCGGGCCGTCAGGATCTGGATGGTCACCGTCGGGTCGGTCTTCGCCGCCGCGATCGCCCTGCTCACCGCCGGCATGCTCGCCGGCGGGACGGGCGCGGGCGGGCCCGCGGAGCCGTCCACCCTCTTCAGTCAGGGCTCCTACCCGGAGCAGGTCGCCGCCCGGATCCAGCTCGCCGGTCTCTACCGGCTGGAGGCCGTCCTCATCGTCCCGCTGGGCATCGTGCTGTTCCTGCTGGGCTCGCGGCTGATGCGCGCCGGGGTCTTCGAGGACTCCGGGCGGGGCGCCGCGCTCCGCCGCAGGCTCATGGTCGCCGGGCTCGCCGTGGGCCTGCCGCTGAACCTGCTCACCTCCTTCGCCGGGCCCGGATGGTTCCTGGTCGACCGCTACCTGCTGCCGCCGCTGGTGGCGCTGGGACTGCTCGGCCTCGTCGCGGCCGTCACCCAGCGGATGACCGGTGCCCCCGGCCCGCTCAGGCGGGGCCTGACCAATGTCGGCCGTACCGCGCTGAGCTGCTACGTCCTCCAGAACCTGGTCGCGTCGGCGCTCTGCTACGGCTGGGGGCTCGGGCTGGCCGCCAGGCTCGACGGTCTGCGCCCGTGGTGGGTCCTCGCGGCCTGGGCGGGCATCTGCGCGCTCCTCATGGCGCTGTCGACGCTGTGGCTGCGGCGCTTCCGGCGTGGGCCGATCGAGGCCGTCTGGCAGTGGGCGTACCAGGCCCCCCAGAGGCTGTCCGAAAAGTCTGATAAAGCAGTGAAAAATTACGTCGGCAGTTAGGGGCGGGTTTGACGCGGAGGGTCACCGGCACGGTCGCCGCCCTCCTGCCGGCCTTTTTCGCACTCGTCGACGCCCCCTGGCGGCGTCCGAGGACCGTCACGCCGCCTCCGGCGCCGCGATCACGCTGGCCAGCGGCGTCGGGCTCGCCCTGCTCGGCCCGCTGATCGCGAGCCGCTCGGAGGCGATCATCCGCCTGCTCCCGGGTGGTGGGCGCGCGGGCCGCGCCGCGACCGACCGGGAGCGGGCGGCACCCGGTCGGCTCACCGGCCGTCCGAGGGGGCGCGGCGGCCGATGATGGGGCGCAGGACGTCGAGCACCGTCGCGTCCTCGATGGTCGACGGGACGGCCTCGTCGAGACCCTCGGCGAGGCCGCGCATGGTCTTGCGCAGGATCTTGCCGGACCTGGTCTTCGGCAGCGCCGGGACCACGTCCACCTGCTTGAACGCCGCCACGGCGCCCACCTGGTCGCGGACGGCCTGGACCAGCTCGGCCCGCACCGTGTCGGGGTCGGCGGTCACCCCGCTCTTCAGCACCACGAAACCGCGCGGGACCTGGCCCTTCAGCGCGTCGGTCACCCCGATCACCGCGCACTCGGCCACCGCCGGGTGCGCGGCCAGCACCGCCTCCATGGAGCCGGTGGACAGCCGGTGCCCGGCCACGTTGATCACGTCGTCGGTGCGGCCCATCACGAAGAGGTAGCCGTCCTCGTCGAGGTAACCGCCGTCACCGGTCAGGTAGTAGCCGGGGAAGGCCGACAGGTAGGACCGCACGTACCGCTCGTCGTCCCGCCAGAGCGTGGGGAGCGTGCCGGGCGGCAGCGGCAGCCGTACGCAGATCGCCCCCTCCTCGCCGGGGGCGCACTCCTCGCCCGTGGGGCGCAGCACGCGCACGTCGTAGCCGGGCACGGGCACGGTGGGGGAGCCCGGCTTGACCGGCATGGGCGCGAGGCCGCGCAGGTTGGCGGCGATGGGCCAGCCGGTCTCGGTCTGCCACCAGTTGTCGACGACCGGGACGCCCAGCTTCTGGGTGGCCCAGTGGTAGGTGTCGGGGTCCAGACGCTCGCCGGCGAGGAACAGCGTCCGCAGCGACGAGACGTCGTGGTCGTGGAGCAGGGCCGCCTCCGGATCCACCTTCTTGATCGCCCGGAACGCGGTCGGCGCGGTGAACAGCGCGTTCACCCGGTGCTCGGCGATCACCCGCCAGAACGCGCCCGCGTCGGGGGTACCGACCGGCTTGCCCTCGTACAGCACGGTGGTGGCGCCGCGCAGCAGCGGGCCGTACACGATGTAGGAGTGGCCGACCACCCAGCCGACGTCGGAGGCCGCCCAGAACACCTCGCCCGGCGCGATGTCGTAGACGTTCGCCATGCTCCACAGCAGCGCCACCGCGTGCCCGCCGTTGTCGCGGACGATGCCCTTGGGCCGGCCGGTGGTTCCGCTGGTGTAGAGGATGTAGAGCGGGTCGGTCGCCTTCACCGGCACGCATTCGGCGGGCTCGGCCCGCGCGCTCGCCCAGTCGACGTCCCGGCCGGGCACGAGCTCGGCGCGGGCCTGCTCGCGCTGGAGGATCACGCAGTGCGCAGGCCGGTGCCCGGCCAGTTCCAGCGCGGCGTCGAGCATCGGCTTGTACGGCACCACGCGGGACGGCTCGATCCCGCAGGAGGCCGAGACGACGAGCTTGGGCTGCGCGTCGTCGATCCTGGCCGCCAGCTCCTTGGGCGCGAACCCGCCGAACACCACCGAGTGCACGGCCCCCAGCCGCGCGCACGCCAGCATGGCGATCACCGCCTCCGGGACCATCGGCAGGTAGATCACCACCCGGTCGCCCTGCTCCACGCCGAGCGAGCGCAGCACCCCGGCGAAGGCGGCGACCTCGTCGCGCAGCTCGGCGTAGGTGTAGCTCCTGCCGGTGCCCGTCACGGGGCTGTCGTAGACGAGCGCCGGCCGGTCGCCGTGCCCCGCCTCCACGTGCCGGTCGAGCGCGTTGTAGCAGGTGTTCAGCTCCCCGCCGGGGAACCAGCGGTAGAAGGGCGGTGCCCCCGCGTCGAGCACCTGGCGGGGCTCGCGGGTCCAGGTGACCGCCTCGGCGGCCCGGGCCCAGAAGCCCTCGGGGTCGGTGATGCTGCGGGTGAAGGCGTCAGCGTACGACATCAGGCCATCATGCTCTCTGGTCAAGCGCTCGGTCGAGACACCCCTCCGGCCGTGTCGCCGGTCAGGTCGTGGGCCCACGGCGGGTTGGCCCCGGCCACCGAACAGGTGAACGCGGCGACCCGGGCGGCGAAGGCGGCCGCCTCGGCGGCCTCGGCCAGGTCGAGGGCGTCCAACCGCCCGCCGAGCAGGCCGCGGGTTCCCAGCCGGTGCAGCAGCCCCGCGGTGAAGGAGTCGCCGGCGCCCACGGTGTCGACGACGTCCACGGGCGGCGCGGGCACCGTCGTCCGCTCCCCGCCGACGGAGACGAGCGCGCCCAGCGGGCCGCGGGTCACCACGATCAGGCGGGCGCCGGCCGCGTGCCAGGCGTCGCAGACCTGCCCGGCGGGCTCGCCGGGGTGGATCTGCTCCAGGTCGTCATCGCTCAGCTTGACGATGTCGGCCAGCGCGCACCACCGGGGCATCCGCTCCCGGTAGAGGCCCAAGGGGACGAGCCCGGCCCGCACGTTCGGGTCGACCGAGACGGTGACGCGGCCCGCGACCGCCGCGAGCAGGTCCTCGACGTTCTCCGCTCCCGGCGGGCGGACCAGGGCCAGGGAGCCGGTGTGCAGGCAGGAGACCTCACCGACCCGCTCGGCGGTCAGCTCGGCCGGGCTCCACGCCCAGTCGGCGGCACCCTCGGCGTGGAAGGAGTAGCGGGCCTGTCCCGACTCGTCCAGGGTGGCCACCGCCAGGGTGCTCGGCTCGGTGGCGGCGACGCAGCCGGTCAGGTCGACTCCCGAGGCGGCGAGGTGGCCGCGGAACAGGGCGCCGAAGGAGTCGTCCGAGAGACGTCCGAGGAAGCGGGTGGGCGTGCCGAGGCGGGCCAGCGCCACCGCCGTGTTGGCGGGGCCGCCGCCGGGCAGGACGCGCAGGGCGAGCTCGCCGGCCGGGGCGCCGGGGGTCACGAAGGCGTCGGCGACGCACTCGCCGAGCACGGCGACCTGAGGAGAGGGCATTGTCCCGCCTTTCCGAAGGCATCACGGGAAACGATCCGGCCACGTTTCCGGCTGGTTACAGATATAGGCCATTGACGTTTCCTCCCGCGGAGTCCATCATCCATGGCAGCGGATGTCAACGTTGACATATGTCAACGTTGACATCATCGGCCCCCCACCTGAACAGGGAGTACCTCATGTCTCGTAGCATTCGCACCGGCGGCGCATTGGCGACCTGTGTCGCCGTGGCCGCGGTCACCCTGACGGCCTGCGGCGGGGGAGGCACCGGGTCGAGCGGCGGCACCGGAGGCGGTGGCACGTCGGAGGTCAAGGTCGGTCTCATCACCAAGACCGAGACCAATCCCTTCTTCGTCAAGATGAAGGAGGGCGCCACGAGCGCGGCCAAGGCCGAGGGCGCGGAGCTGATGACCGCCGCCGGCAAGTTCGACGGGGACAACGCGGGCCAGATCACCGCGGTCGAGAACATGGTCGCGGCCGGGGTCAAGGGGATCCTCATCACGCCGAGCGACTCCAAGGCGATCGTGCCCGCCCTGGAGAAGGCCCGTTCGGCGGGCGTGATGGTCATCGCCCTGGACAGTCCCACCGAGCCGCAGAGCGCGACGGACGCGCTGTTCGCGACCGACAACTTCAAGGCCGGTGAGCTCATCGGCCAGTACGCCAAGGCCGCGATGGCCGGCAAGCCCGCGAAGATCGCGACCCTGGACCTCGCGCCCGGCGTCGCGGTCGGCAAGCTCCGCCACGACGGGTTCCTGAAGGGCTTCGGCATCGCCGAGGGAGACCCGGCCATCGTCTGCTCCCAGGACACCCAGGGTGACCAGTCCAAGGGCCAGACCGCCATGGAGAACTGCCTGCAGAAGGCACCCGACATCAACGTGGTCTACACGATCAACGAACCCGCCGCGCTCGGCGCCCACACCGCGCTGAAGGCCAAGGGCCGCGACAAGGACGTGCTCGTGGTCTCGGTCGACGGCGGGTGCACCGGGGTCAAGGCCGTGCAGAGCGGGCAGATCGCCGCGACCTCCCAGCAGTACCCGCTGAAGATGGCCGAGGACGGCGTCAAGGCCGTCGTCACCTACGCCAAGGGCGGGACCAAGGCCTCCGGCTACACCGACACCGGGGTCACCCTGATCACCGACAAGTCCGTCACCGGCGTCCAGGCCAAGGACACCGCCTTCGGCCTGCAGAACTGCTGGGGCTGATCGTCATGACCGTGACCACAGCGCCCGCACCCGCCAAGCCGCCCGCCGCTGAGCCGTCGACCCTGCGCAGGGTGCTCACCACGCCGACCGTCGGCCCGCTGGTGGCGCTCCTGCTGGCCTGCGCCTTCTTCTCCTTCAACAGCGACCAGTTCCTGACCGGCGGCAACTTCTCGCTGATCATCCAGCAGGTGATGGTGGTCGGCACCCTGGCCATCGGCCAGACGCTGATCATCCTCACCGCCGGGATCGACCTGTCGAACGGCGCGATCATGGCCTTCGGCGGCATCCTGATGGCCAAACTGGCCGCCGACGGCATCGTGCCACCGCTGGTCGCCGTGCTCCTGGGCCTGCTGGTGTGCGCCGGGTTCGGCGCGCTCAACGGGGTGCTGGTGACGACCGTCCCGCTGCCGCCGTTCATCGTCACGCTCGGCATGCTCAACATCGTCTTCGCCCTGACGCACATCTACTCGCAGGACCAGACCGTGACCGGCCTGCCGGGCCAGATGACCTTCCTCGGCGAGACCTTCCGGATCGGTGACACCAATGTCACCTACGGCTCCGTGGTGACCATCGCGCTGTTCCTGCTGTTCGCGTACCTCCTCAGCCAGACCGCCTGGGGCAAGCACGTCTACGCGCTGGGCAACAGTCCCGAGGTCGCCCGCCTCACCGGCATCCGCACCAGCCGGCTCACCATCGGCGTCTACACGCTGGCCGGCCTGGTCTACGGCATCGCGGCGCTGCTGCTGGTCTCCCGTACGGGTGTCGGCGACCCGCAGGCGGGGCAGACCGACAACCTCGACAGCATCACGGCGGTCGTCCTCGGCGGCACCAGCCTGTTCGGCGGCCGGGGCACCGTGATCGGCACTCTCATCGGCGCCCTGATCGTGGGCGTCTTCCGCAACGGTCTGCAGCTGATGGGCGTGGCGTCCATCTACCAGACCCTGATCACCGGCGTGCTGGTCATCCTGGCCGTCACCGTCGACCAGCTCTCCCGCAGGAGGATTCTATGAACGACGTTCCGCGCAGCGGCGACCCGCGCGACGCCGACCCGGGCTTCGGTAACCCGCGCGGCGCCGACCGGGGCGTCGGCGCTCCGGGTCTCGGCGCTCCGGGCGCCGGTAATCCGCGTCTCGGCACCCCGGGCGCCGGCGGCCCGCGTCCCGGAACCCCGGTCGCCGAGGTCCCCGCGGCCCGGGTCCCGGAGGCCGAGACCCTCGGCTCCGGCACGCCGGTCCTGCAGGCGCGCGGCCTGGTCAAGCGCTACGGTCACGTGACCGCCCTCGACGGCGCCGACTTCGACCTGATGGCCGGTGAGGTGCTCGCCGTGATCGGTGACAACGGGGCGGGCAAGACCAGCCTCATCAAGGCGCTGACCGGCGCGCTCCAGCCGGACGAGGGGGAGATCCTGCTCGACGGGAAGCCGGTCCGCTTCCGCGGCCCCCTCGACGCGCGCAGGCACGGCATCGAGACCGTCTACCAGGACCTCGCGGTCGCCGCGTCGATGGACATCGCCAGCAACATGTTCCTGGGCCGCGAGGTCCGCCGCCCCGGCCCGCTGGGCATGTTCTTCCGGATGCTCGACAAGAAGCGGATGCGCGAGGAGTCGTCCCGGCACATGGCCGACCTCAAGATCGGCCTGCGTTCCCTGACCCAGCCCGTGGAGTCCCTCTCCGGAGGTCAGCGCCAGGGCGTGGCCGTGGCCAGGGCGGTCGCCTGGGCCCGGCACGTGGTGGTCATGGACGAGCCCACCGCGGCGCTGGGCGTCAAGGAGTCCGGGCAGGTCCTCGACATGATCCGCCGGGTGCGGGACAAGGGGCTGCCGGTGATCCTGATCAGCCACAACATGCCCCACGTCTTCGAGATCGCCGACCGGATCCACGTCCAGCGGCTGGGCCGCCGGGTCGCGCAGATCAAGCCGGGGGACTTCAGCATGGCCGAGGTCGTCGCGATCATGACCGGGGCGATGCGCCTGGACACCGAGCGGGGCGCGGTCGTCGCCGACCAGGAAGCCGCCCACGCCATCGGTCTCTCCTGACCGAATCATCGGCGCATCTTGGCCGACGCGGCGCCCGGTGGGCCAAGGCTTGACCAGGCCTTAGCCTGGTGGTGACGCCGCGTCGCCCGGGATCCGATGAGAAGAACGGTGGTCCATGTCCAAGGTTCGCCGCGCCACCATGACCGATGTGGCCAGGGAGGTCGGGGTCACCGCCAAGACGGTCTCGCGGGTGGTCAACGACGACGGCCCGGTGGCGGCGGAGACCCGCGAGCGTGTCCTGCAGGCCATGCGCAAGCTGGGATTCCAGCCCAACCTCATGGCGCGGAACATGCGGGTGGGTGCCCGCGACTCCACGGTCGGGCTGGTCATCCCCGACATGGGCAACCCGTTCTTCGGCACGGTCGCGGGCGGGTTCGAGAGCGCGGTGCGCGCCCGCGGGCTCACCCTGATCGTCGGCTCCTCGGAGGAGGCCGCCGACCGCGAGCGTTCCCTGATCTCGACCTTCCTGGCCCGCAGGGTCGCCGCGCTCATCGTGGTGCCCTCGGCCGACAGCGACCACCGCCACCTGCGGGACGAACGGGCCGCCGGACTGCCCCTGATCTTCCTCGACCGCCCGGCCGCGGGCCTGCGGGCCGACTGCGTCGTCAGCTCCAACCGGGAGGGGGCCCGCGCGGGCGTCGCCCACCTGATCGGCCACGGCCACCGGCGGATCGCCTTCGTCGGCGACCTGCCCGCGCTCTACACGCGCAAGGAGCGCCTGCTCGGCTACCGCGACGCGCTGGCCGAGGCCGGGATCGCCTTCGACCGGTCCCTGGTGGAGACCGGCCACGACCACGAGGCCGCGGCGGCGGCCGTCGCCCGGCTGCTCGGGGCGCGCGACCCGGCCACGGCGATCTTCGCCGCCAACAACTTCGCCGCCACCGGCGTCATCCTCGGCCTGGCCCGGCTGGGCCGTACGGACGTCGCCGTGGTCGGCTTCGACGACCTGCCCCTCGCCGAGGTGCTGCGGCCGGCCCTGACCGTGGTGGCCCAGGACCCGGCCGCCATCGGCCAGGCCGCGGCCAAGCTGGTGATGGCCCGCCTCGACGGGGAGCGTTCCAGGGCGCAGACCGTCGTCGTCCCGACCCGCCTGATCCCGCGCGGCTCCGGAGAGCTGCCCCCGCCCAGGCGGCCCGCCGAGCCCGAGCATCACCCGCGCTGAGCTCCGCTCCCGACCCCGGCGGTCCGTCGAGCCTGAGCGCCGCCCGCGTTGCCCCCGCCCGCGCCGACCCCGCCGGACCCGCTCAGGGGACGGCGACGGTGCCGGAGGTGCCGTCCACGGTGATCTCCTGGCCGGTGACGATGCGCGCGGTCGCCCCGGTGACGCCCACGACGGCCGGGATGCCGTACTCCCGGGCCACCACGGCGCCGTGGGAGTTGGCGCCGCCCATCTCCATCACCAGCCCGCCCGCGGTGAGGAACAGCGGGGTCCAGCCGGGGTCGGTGGAGGGGCAGACGAGGATCTCGCCGGGCTCCAGGTACGCGCCGACCGGGTCGAGGACGACCCTGGCGGCGCCGGTGACGGTGCCCGCCGAGGCCGGGGTCCCGGTCAGCGCGCCGTCCACCGGCACCTTCGCCGCGACGGCCTCCGGCTCGGTGCCGTCCGACAGCATCACCCGGGGAACGTGCCCGCGCCGCAGTTCGCGTTCGGCCTCCTCGCGCCGCCGCGCCACGAGGTCGGCCAGGGCGGGCGGCAGGCCTTCCCGGACCGGGGCGGTCAGGGCGGCCCTGACCTCGCGGAAGGTCAGGAAGAAGACGTCGTCGGCCGCGGGCAGCAGGCCGCGGGCGGCCAGCTCGGCACCGACGATCCGCAACTCGGCCCGTACGGCGCCGAGGGCGGTCACCAGGTAGAACTTCGGCAGTTCCCGCAGCCCCGCCAGCTCCCGGGTCCGGCCGAGGGCGAAGCGGACGAACCGGCCGCGGAGCCCGCCGGCACGCGCGCTCAGGGTTCTGATCATCATTGTGGCCTCGGCGGCGCCCCGGGCGAACAGGACGTCCGGGGCCAGGGCCGGGTCCTCCAGCCGGAGGTAGTTGGCGAGCACGCCGATGATGTGGGTCGGGTCCTCCGACCAGCGTGGCAGCCCCAGGTCGATCTCGGCCACGGCCCTGACGCCGTAGACGTCGAGGAAGCCCGCCAGGCCCCGCTGCACGACGCCGGGCAGCGCTCCGGCGTGGAAGCGCCCGGCCAGCTCGGCGGCCGGGGTGGTCAGCAGCAGCGCGACGGCCTCGCGGTCCTCGCGGATGCGGGTGGCCAGCCGCCACAGCGCCAGATCCATCTCGGTGGTCACGTTGTGCGGCAGCCCGCGCAGGACGGTCGGCAGCTCGCCGGGCCGGGCCCGGCCGCCCAGCGCCTTGGCGGCCAGGCCCAGCATGGCGAACCCCGCGCCCGCCCCCGGCGCGACCGTCGGCACCAGCGGGATGACCCGGCCGCTCAGCACCCGCTCGGCGTGGTCGAGCCGCTCGACCGGGGTGGCCCCTTCCGGGGCGGCCAGCCGCGCCGGCAGGTCGGTGCCCACCCGCTCCGCCTCCCGGCGCGCCGTCGCGGGGCTGAGCAGGGCCCGTACCGTGCGCTGCGGGATCCGGAAACGGCGCGCGACCCCGGCGGCCCGGCGCAGCGCCGGGCGGAGCGAGCGCCGGGTGACGCCGAACCGGGGATCGTCGAACAGGCCGCGCAGCACCTTCGCCGACCTGGCCTCCATCACGTCGAGCACCCTGGGGAAGGCCGCGCGCCCCACCCGGCTGCGCATGATCCCGGTGACGTCGAGGAACAGCCGCCCGGCCGCCTCGGCGACGATCGGGGCCCCGGTGTACCGGTCGGGCACCGGCACCCCCAGCAGCCGGGACGCCGACGACGACAGCAACCGGAAGGCCGACACGCCCATGGGGGTGATCGGCCGGTAGAGGCCCTGGGCCACGCTGAAGCAGAAGTAGATCCGCGTGTCGCCCGCGTCGGCGCCGGCACCACCGGCGTGGCCGGGGATCGGGTAGAGCGTGGTGATCGGGCGCGCCTGGGTGAGCCAGAGGGTCCCGTCGGCGTCGATCGCCCACTCGGTGTCCTGGGGCGCCCCGTAGTGGCGCTCCACCCGGTCGCCGAGCTGGGCGAGCGCCCTGATCTGCGCGTCGGTGAGGCAGGCGCCCCCCGCCGCACCTCCCGCCGCGCTCTCCGCCGCACCTCCTGCCGCGCTCTCGTCCGTCCTGTTCGCCGTGTTCCCGGCCGGGCCCCGTACCGGGCCTCCCGCGTCGCCCGTGCCTTCCCGCGTGGTCGCCACGTGCTCGACCCCGCCGCCCGCCAGAGGCCGTACCACCAGGCGCTTGTCGCCCAGGCGGCGCTCGGTGATCCGGCCGGTGGCGGTGTCGACCACGAAATGGTCGGGGTTGACCGCACCGGAGACCACGGCCTCACCGAGGCCGGGGGCGGCGTCGATGACCGCCTCGCGGCGCCGGCCGGTGACCGGGTTCGCGGTGAACAGCACCCCCGCGACCTCCGCCCGGATCATCTCCTGGATGACCACCGCCAGGCGCACCGCGCGGTGATCGATGCCGTTCGCCGCCCGGTAGGCGACGGCCCGGTCGGTCCAGAGCGAGGCCCAGCAGTGCCGTACCGCCTCCAGCACGGCGTCGGCGCCGACCACGTTGAGGTAGGTGTCCTGCTGGCCGGCGAAGCTGGCGTGCGGCAGGTCCTCGGCCGTCGCCGAGGAGCGGACCGCGACGGGGCCGTGCGCGCCGTGCCGTACGGCCTCGGCGACGTCGTCCGGGACGGGGGCGGTGAGCACGATCTTCCGGGCCGCGCCGGCCAGCTCGTTCAGCGTCCGGATGTCCCCGGCGGGTGTCCCGGCCAGCGCGTCGAGCACGGCGTCGAGCCCGCCGGCCCGTTCGGTGACCCGGCGGTAGGCCTCGGTGGTGACGCACACGCCGGGAGGGACGGGGAACCCGGCGGCGGTGAGCACCCCCAGGTTCGCGGCCTTGCCGCCGACGAGGGGCAGCGTCTCCGACCCGATCTCATCGAACGTCAGGATGATGGGCGTGGGCATGGATCCGTCTCCTTGAGGCTTCGCCGAGGAGTGCCATGGCCCGGATCACGAGCTCGCGCTCCTCGGCGGTCAGATGGGCCATGACGCCGAGCTGGGCGTCGGCCCTGGCGCGCTCGAACGAGCGCAGGAAGCCGGTGCCGGCGGGGGTGAGGGCGACCCGCCGCACCCGCCGGTCGCCGGGGTCGGCCAGGCGGTCGACCAGGCCCCGCCGGACGAGCCGGTCGATCAGGCGGCTGGTCGCCGAGACCGACCGCTCGATGCGCTCGGCGAGCTCGCGCAGGGTCGGGGCGGCCGGGCCGTCGAGGACGTAGAGGGCGGCGATCTGGATCACCGAGGGCTCCTCGCCCTCGAACCCCCGCAGCAGCTGGAGGAGGAGGCCGGGCATCAGGGCCCGGCGGAAATCGCCGATGTCACCGGCCAGCCGGTCGCGTTCCGCGCTGCCCTCGTGGTCCACCGGAGAACTCCTTGCGTACCTGCAACTAGTGCATGTCCGCAACGGTATGGCGGGCACGGCCAAGAAGTCAACAAGTGATGAAATTTACTGATTCGTGATCTTCGGTGGACGGGGGGCCGGAGCCGCCGGTCCCGGCCGGTCGCGAAAGCTCGGACCGGCTCTCCCGGCCTCGTTGGAACCGGCGGCGGAATCGGATAGGAAGGGTTCTATGACCACCGAGCAGACGTTCGTCATCGTCGGAGCGGGCCTGGCCGGGGCGAAGGCCGCGCAGTCACTGCGGGAGGAAGGCTTCGCGGGCGGGATCGTGCTCGTCGGCGCCGAGGCCGAACGTCCCTACGAGCGCCCCCCGCTCTCCAAGGGCTACCTGCTCGGCAAGGACGACAGGGCCAAGGTCTACGTCCACGACGAGGGCTGGTACGCGGAGAACTCGGTCGAACTCCTGCGCGGGCACCGGGTGACGGGCCTCGACCGGGCCGCGCACGAGGTGGAGCTCGACGACGGCCGCCGAATCGGGTACGCCAAGCTGCTCCTGGCCCCCGGCGCGTCCCCGCGCCGCCTCGACGTGCCCGGCGCGGACCTGGACGGCGTGCACTACCTGCGCACCCTCGGCGACGCGGAGCGGTTGCGCGAGGCCCTGCGCGGCGGAGGAAGGGTGGTCGTCGTGGGCGCCGGCTGGATCGGCCTGGAGACCGCGGCCGCCGCCCGCGAGTACGGCTGCGAGGTGACCGTCGTCGAGCCGCAGGCGGTGCCGCTCCAGGCCGTGCTCGGTCCGGAGATGGGCGCCTTCTTCGCCGAGGTGCACCGGCGGCGGGGCGTCGACGTGCGGCTCGGCCGGGGGGTGACCGGCTTCCTCGGCACCGGGCGCGTCCAGGCGGTGGCCACCGACGACGGCGGCGAGGTGACGGCCGACGTGGTGATCGTCGGCGTCGGCGTGCGCCCCGACACCGAGCTGGCCGAGCGGGCGGGCCTGGCCGTGGAGAACGGGATCCTCGTCGACGCGTCCCTGCGCACCGACGACCCCGACGTCTACGCCGCCGGTGACGCGGCCAACGCGTTCAACCCGCTGTACGGCACCCGCATCCGGGTCGAGCACTGGGCCAACGCGCTCAACGGCGGCCCGGCCGCGGCCCGGTCCATGCTCGGCCAGGAGGTCGTCTACGACCGGCCGCCCTACTTCTTCAGCGACCAGTACGACGTCGGGATGGAGTTCTCCGGCTGGTTCCCGCAGGGCGGGTACGACTCCGTCGTCGTCCGCGGGGAGCTCCCGGCGCACGACTTCCACGCCTTCTGGCTCGCCGGCGGCCGTGTCGTGGCGGGGATGCACGTCAACCGGTGGGACGAGGGCATCGCGCCGGTCCAGGAGCTGATCCGCGCCGGAGTCCCCGTCGACCCCGATCGGCTCGCCGACCCCTCGGCCCCGCTCGCCGATCTCGTCAGGGGCTGACCGCGCCTGCCCGCCCGGCAGCCTCCCGCCTGACACGACGGCCGCGGGGGGACACGGCGGTCGAGTGTCCACTCCGGCCGAGCCGAGCCGGGCTCCCGCGGGGTTCGTCCTGATCCGGCGGAGACCGCGCCTGCCGGCGGGCGTGATCTCAGGGGCGGCGGGTGGAAACGCGCCGGACGAGGCGCCAGGCGACCTCGGTGTCCCGGTCGCCGGGGGCGGGGTGGCCCAGGGCGGTGCGCGCGCAGCGGGCGCCCTGGTCGCGGAGGGACTGGGCGATCGTGGTGAGCCCGGCGGGGGCGGCGGCGTCGGTGTCGTCCCACCCGCTGAGGGTGAGGTCGCCGGGGACGGACAGGCCCAGGCGGGCGGCGGCGCGCAGGGTGCCCAGGGCCAGCTCGTCGCTCATCGCGGCGACGGCGTCGCAGGCGTGCGGGCCGGTGAGCAGCTCGGCCGCGAGCGCCTCGGCCTCGCGGGCGCTGTTGGTCGAGCAGACGGCCACCCGGACCTGTGACCAGTCGCCACCGGCCTCCGCCCAGGCGTCGCGGAAGCCCCGCAGCCGCTGCCGGGTGACCCGGAATGTCGAGGCCTCGGGGTCGATCCCGGCGGTCGCCCGCGCGGGACCGGCCTCGGTGGTCACGGTGTCGGAGGGCGCGACGCCGACGTTCGAGGTGCCGGAGTGCGCGGTGACGCCGGCGTTCGAGGGAGCGCCGAAAGAAACGGATGAGATCCGCGCCCGGTCGAGGGGGAAGCTCAGCACCGCCGGGTGCCGGGCCCCGGCGAAGACCTCGATGCCCGCGGCGCGGGCCGCCGCGCGGTCGTCGACGGCCACGAAGGCGAGGTCGTCGCGGCGCGGGCCGCCGTGCACGGTCGCGGGGAGGCCGGTCGCGGCGATGGCGTCGATGACCGGGTCGTCGTCCGCGGTCGTCCAGACCACGAAGGCGTCGACGGCGGCCGCGGTGACCCGGTCGACGTCGGAGGGGCCACCGGTGACGGGGACGAGCGTCAGCGCCATGCCGTGGTCGGCGCAGACCTGCGCGACGCCGGCCAGGAAGCGGCTGGCCTGCGGGTCGTCGAACGCGTACGTCAGGTGCTCGCCGAGGACGACGCCCAGGTTGCCGGTGCGGCCCCGGCGCAGCGACCGCGCCCCCGGGTGCGGGCCCGGGTAGCCCAGGCGCTCGGCGGCCTCGCGGACCCGGGCCCGCGCCTCGTCGGAGACCCGGCCGGGCTGACCGTAGGCGTACGAGACGGTCATCACGGACACCCCGGCCGCGCGAGCGACCTCGGCCATGGTCACCCGGCGCCGGGCCGTCCTTCCGCTCATGGGCCGAGAATAGCTGTGTAACGATACACAGCTATTCTGTGTATCGTTACACGCATGTCGATCGAACCCGGGGCCGCCCGCCCGCGCACGGCCTACGCGAGCTTTGCTGCCTTTGGTGCTTTCTGGGGTGTCTGGGGAGCTTCGGTGCCCGCGCTCCGGGTCCAGGCGGGGCTCACCGACGGGGAACTGGGTACGGCGCTGCTGTTCGTGGGCGCCGGGGCGCTGCCCGCGATGCTCGCCACCGGCAGGGCGGTGGACCGCTGGGGGCTCCGGGTGGCCGCGCTGCTGCTGGGGACGTTGGGCGCCACGGGCGTGCTGGTGGCCGCGGCCGGGCGTGACATCTGGAGCCTGTCGGCGGGCCTGGCGCTGCTCGGCGCGTCCTCCGGCGCGGCGGATGTGGCGATCAACGCGGCGGCGGGCTCGGCGGAGCGGGGGACCGGCAGGCCGGTGATCACCCGGGCGCACGGCGTCTTCTCCGCCACGGTCGTGGTCGGCAGTCTCGGCACCGGGCTGCTGGCCGGCCTCGGGCTGCCGCTCCTCGTGCCGTTCCTCCTGGTCGCGGCGGGCTCGGCGGGCGTCGCTCTGGCAGTCTTCGCCGACGGCCGGGCCGCGACGGAGGCTGATCAGGAGGCGGGGACCGTGGCGGCCGATGCGGGGGCCGGGCGCGGTGCGGGGGGAGCCGGGCAGGGCGCGGATCGGCCCGGCTCCCCCCGTACCGGGCCCGGGGTGCGGCTCCTCCCGCTGCTGGTGATCGGAGGTCTGGGCGCCCTCGCCTTCGCGGTGGAGAACGCCCACCAGAGCTGGGGGGCCGTCTACCTGGCCGACGTGGCCGACGCCGGGCCGGCGCTCGCCGCGGCCGGACCGGCGGTCTTCGCCGCCGTCGTCGCCCTCACCCGCTTCGCCGCCGGGGTGATCGGTTCCCGGCACGCCGCGGCCGTGCTCGTCGCGGGCTCCGTCACGGCCGCCGCCGGGACCGCGCTGGTCTCCGTCGCGACGGCCGTCCCGGCGGTGCTGCTCGGGCTGGCCCTGGCCGCCGCCGGGACCGCGGTGCTCTTCCCCACGCTGGTCGGCGTCGTCACCGCCCACGTCGACGACACCGCCCGCGGGCGGGCCACGTCCGTCGTGTCGACCGTGGCCTACCTGGGTTTCCTCGCCGGCCCCGTCTACGTCGGGCGCTGGGCCGACGCGACAGGTCTGTCCGGCGCGATGGCCGCCGTGGCCGCCCTGGCCGCGGTGCTCGCCGTCCTCGCCTGGCCCCTGCTGCGGGCCGTCCACACCGGCGCCGGGTGGCACCCGGACTCCGGCGGCACCGGGCGCTCCGCGACGGACTCCGGCCGCGACGCGGTCCCGCACCATGACGTCCGGCCGTGACGCCACCGGGGAGGGGCCTCGTACGGAGGCGTCCCCTCCGGGCGGGCCGGGACCGGGCAGGTCGGGGCCGAGTGGGCCGAGTGGGCCGGGGCCGAGTGGGCCGGGGCCGGGCGGGCCGGGGCCGGGCGGGCCGGGACCGGGGGTGGGTCAGGAGCGGGCGGCCTCGCGGGCGCGGCGAGCTTCGCGGCGCTCGACGAAGCGGGAGGCGGTGGTCTCCAGGCGGGCCATGAACTCGGCGAGCTCCTCGCGGGCCTTCTCGCCCTCGGGGCCGAGCCCCGTCAGGTTGAACACGTCCCACTGGCGCAGGACCGGCTGCAGGACGTCGTCGATGTGCAGGCGCAGGTCGTAGATCCCGGCGTTGGCGATGATCATCGCCTTACGGGTGAAGCCCTCGATGCCGGTGCCGGGCATCTGGAAGGTGGTGACCACGTCGGTCACGGCGCGCATGGTCTGGTCGGGGGTGAGCTTGAAGGCCGCGTCGAGGAGGTTGCGGTAGAAGAGCATGTGCAGGTTCTCGTCGGCGGCGATCCTGGCGAGCAGGCGCTCGCAGTTGGGGTCCTGCGACG
Organism: Streptosporangium fragile; assembly: GCF_039534445.1. Taxonomy (NCBI): domain Bacteria; kingdom Bacillati; phylum Actinomycetota; class Actinomycetes; order Streptosporangiales; family Streptosporangiaceae; genus Streptosporangium; species Streptosporangium fragile. The sequence goes on from NZ_BAAAVI010000010.1 coordinate 137,841, forward strand.
CCTTGCCGGTGTTGCGGTGCGAGATGCGGGTGGCCAGCTCCTGGAAGGAGACGTAGGCCACGGAGTGCAGCACACCCTCGTAGGAGTTGCTGAAGCCCTCGCCCATGTGGTTCATACGGGCCCGCTCCAGCGCGACCGGGTCGACCGCGCGGGTGACCGTGAGGTAGTCGCGCAGGGCGGTGCCGTGCCGTGCCTCCTCGGCGGTCCAGCGGTGCACCCAGGTGCCCCAGGCCGCGTCGCGGCCGAAGGCGGTGGCGATCTCGTGGTGGTAGCTGGGGAGATTGTCCTCGGTCAGGAGGTTCACGATGAGGGAGATCCGGGCTTCCTCCGGAATCTCCGAGTCAGTCTCGGCCCACGCGTCGCCCCCGAAGATGCCGTCGTAGTTCCGGCCCTCCGACCACGGGACGTACTCGTGGGGGAACCACTCCTTGGCCATCTTCTCGTGCCTGTCCAGCTCACCGGCGACGACGGGCTCAAGCTCAAGCAGCAGCTCGGTCTGACTGAACTCTCGCATATGGCTTCTCCTCAAAGACTACGGAACCGTAACCTACGTTAGCGTAGGTAAAGCCGCAATGGGTACGTGGGGTACGTCCTATTTGTTACTTATGAGTATTTTCTGAGTGCTTCTCCGCTGCAGGGGCGGTGCACGCGGCCGACGGCACGACGCTCGTCACGGGCCCGATTCCCGAACTTCCCCCGGAGGACGTCCCCATGCGCGCCTTCGTCCACGCCTGGACCGGCTCGCCGGCCCGATCGCAGCCGGGCGGCACGGACACGTACGTCCGGCCCGGCCTCGGCCGCCCGGCGGCCCTCCCCGGCGGCGCCACGCTGCCGCGTCCCCGTCCACCCTCTGGCGGCGAGCGCGTAATAGTGCGTGGTACGGCCGCCCGTCGCCCGTCATGGTGGGTGGATGAGGTTCACGATCCTTGGCCCGCTGGAGATCCGGAGGAACGGCGAGCCCGTTCCCGTGCCCGGTGAACGGCAACGGGCGCTGCTGGTGGCGCTGCTGCTGCGCCGGGGAAGCGTGGTGCCCTTCGAACGGCTCGTCGACGAGGTCTTCGGCGACCGGCTGCCCCGGGACGCCCGCAACACGCTCCAGACCTGTGTGACGCGGCTGCGCCGCTTCCTGGCCGAGGGCGGCCTCGTGCTGACCCGCCCGCCGGGCTACCTGCTGGACGTCCCGGCCGAGAGCGTGGACGCCGGGCACTTCGAGAAGCTGCTGGCCCGCGCCGCGGGGAGCGCCGATCCCGGAGCCAGACTCGTCCTGCTCGACGAGGCGCTGGGCCTGTGGCGGGGGCCGGCCCTGGCCGGTTTCGACTTCGCCAGGTCCGAGGCCGCGCGGCTGGAGGAGCTGATGCTGGCCGTCCGGGAGGACCGGGCGGCCGCCCTGATCGAGCTGGGCGAGCACGTCCGGGCCGCGACGGACCTGGCGGCGCTGTCGGCCGAGCACCCGTGGCGTGAGCGCGTGGTCCACCTGCTGGTCACCGCGCTCGCCCGCTCGGGACGCGCCCCCGAGGCGCTCGCCGCCTACACCCGGCACCGCGACGCGCTCCGCGACGAGCTTGGCCTCGGTCCGTCCGCCGCCCTGCGGGACCTGCACCGGCGCGTCCTCCGCGGCGAGCTCGCCCCCGCCTGCTCCGACCTCCCGTCCCCGCCCCGCCGTGCCCCGGCCCACCCGGGCCACCTTCCCCCGGCACGTCCCGGCTCCCCGGAACCGCCCGGGACCTCGGCACGGCTCGGCTCCCTCATCGGACGGAGCCCGGAGCTCGCGACGATCCGCGAGGCGCTGGTGGCCGAGCACCTCCGGCTGGCGGTGGTTCACAGCGTGGCGGCGTACGCGATGTGGAGCGAGGGGCGGACGGCCGAGGCCACCGAGGCCGCCCGCGTCGGCCTGGACGAGGCGGCCGTGACGCTCGCCGCGACGTTGCGGCGGGCTGCCCCGGACGACTCATACGGGGCCGAGGCCGATCGGCCGGCGAGAGCGCCCGGTGCCGTCCGGACCGGGCTGGGCCGGGATCGCCACGCCCGCGCCGAGGCGGCCGGCACCGCGCGGACGGTGGACGAGGCCGCCGACCACGCCATCGCCGTCCTTGCGGCCCACCTGACGGACGGAGAGAAGGACCAGCGCCATGTCCGAGAGCACCAGCAGCCGCTGCAGCATGCCGTGGTAGCCGGGGCCGCCGATCAGGTCCGCGGCCGGCGAGCCCGGGCGGGCCGCCAGGAACGCGGCGAGGAGCATCACCGACACGATGCCGACGCCCGCCAGCACCCGGTTCCCCGACCGGCGGCCGACCATCCACCCCGCGCAGGGCAGGGCGGTGAAGACCACCGCCGCCGACCAGTGGTGGATCTCGCCGCCGATCGAGGTGACGCCGGGCGCCGCGTCGGTGGGGAACACCGCGGTGAGCAGCAGCCCCAGCGCCGCGGCGACGAACAGCACCCGGGCCGCGGCGCCGCGGCCCGGATCCAGCCGGGCCAGCAGGTAGGCGGCCCAGAGGGCCCCCATGGCCAGCGCGATGGTGCCGCCGGCCGTCGTCCAGGCGCCGTCGTCCGTCAGGGCGTACTCGCTGATCAGGCCGGTGAACGGGTCCACGGAGCCGGAGGCGGCCACGTGGGCGTAGGCCATCGCGGCCAGGGCGAGCACCGGTCCGACCGTGCCCGGCCAGCGGGAGACCGGGCCCTCGTTCATCACGCCACCTCCCGGTAGATCGCCTCGAACCGGGCGAGGGACGCCTGGTGGTCATGGGCCAGCGCGATCCGGCGGCTCGCGGCGCCCATGACGGCGCGGAGCGCGGGCGAGGCGAGGAGTTCGGACAGGTGGCGGGCCAGCCCCAGGACGTCGCCCGGCCGGAACAGGTGGCCGTTCTCACCGGGGTGCACCAGGTGGGGCAGCGCCATCGCGTCGGCCGCGACAACCGGCAACCCGGTGGCCATGGCCTCCAGTGTGGCGATGCTCTGCAGCTCCGCGACGCCCGGCATGGCGAAGACGTCGGCGGCGGCGTAGACCGCGGGCAGCGTCTCGTCGGGCACGAACCCGAGGAAGGTCACCCGGTCGCCGACCCCGATCCGGTGCGCCATCCTCTCCAGCGCGCTCCGCCGCCCGCCGGTGCCCACCAGGGCGACCTGCGCGTCGGTGCCGTTGAGGACGTGCGGCAGCGCGCGGACGAGCTCGTCCAGCCGTTTCTCCTCGTCCAGGCGCCCGACGAACAGGATCGTGTCGCGCTCGGGGAGGCCGACGGTCTCACGAGCCTGTGCCTTCGACGCGGTGCCCGGCTGGAACCTGGCCAGGTCGATGCCGCAGGAGATGGGTTCCACCGGCGCGCCGAAGCCCTTGTCGGAGAGCAGCCCGGCCGCGATCCGGGTGGGCGTGGTGACACGGTCCGCCCGGGAGAAGACGCGGTTGAAGTCCCGCCAGGCCAGCGCGCCGGCCCGGTTGCGGAGCCGGTCGGGGATGTGCGCGAACTGGAAGAGGTTGTCCGGCATGAAGTGGTTGGTCGCGACCACCGGGATGCCCGCGCGCCGGGAGGCGGACACGGCGGCGCGCCCGACGACGAAGTGTCCCTGCACGTGGACGACGTCCGGCGCGATCGCGCCGATCAGCCGGTCCAGCCGGGTCGGTACCGAGACCCGCATCGTCGGGTGGACCAGCACCGGCGCCGAGCGCAGCCGGTGCACGGTCACACCCTCCACGTGCTCGGTCCTGGCCGGCCCCTCGTCCGAGGCGCACACCACGTGGACCTCGTTGCCCCGGGCGGCCAGGCCGCAGGCCAGCCGGTGGGTGAAGTAGGCGGCACCGTTGACGTCCGGCGGGTAGGTGTCGGTCCCGATCAGCACCCGGCGGGGTCGGGTCGCGGGAAGAGCGGGGGCGAGCTGGGGGGCGGACGCGGACATGACCATCGGTGCTCCGTTCATCGGGTGATCGCGTCGTGCGTGGGGGACATCGGACTGGTGCGGGCCAGAGCGACGGTGCCGGCGGCGGTGAGCGCCGCCGCGACCAGCGCGGTGAGCGTGCTCGCCGTGCCGGTCGGCAGGGGTTCACCGAGCAGGAGAGCGCCGAAGGCGACAGCGGTGAGGGGGTCGGCCACCTGGAGCGCGGCGAAGGCCACGCCGAAGTGACCGACCGCGTAGGCGCGCTGCAGCAGCGCCAGGGCGATCAGGGCGGGCATCGGGACGGCGAGCAGGAACCAGACCTCCCAGTCGCCGTCCACGAGGACGCGGGTGAGCGTGGCGGTCGCGCCGTACAGCACGCCCGCCCCCATGGCGAGCAGGCCGGCCCGGACGGCGGGCGGGGCGCTCTGTGCCGCGCCCCACAGCACCAGGGCGACGGCGGCCGCCCCCGTGAGCAGGGCCACCGCCTCCCCGGTGCTCAGGGAAGGATCGCCGGAGTGCTCAGGTACGACCAGGACCAGGCCGATCAGCCCGATGGCGATCACGGCTGCGGCGGCGAGTTCCCCGGACCGGGGCCTGCGGCGCTGCAGCGCGGCGGCGCAGGGCAGGGCGAACAGGAGACTCGCCACACCCATCGGCTGGACGACGGTGAGGGGGCCGTACTTCAGCGCGACGATATGCAGCACCGTGCCGATCCCGATGGCGAGACCGCCGAGCAGCCAGCGGGGACGGCGGAACAGGCGTTTGAGGGTCGCGCGGGCCGTACTCGCGGCCTCGAACTGCTGCAGCGCTGCGCCGACCGCGAAGAACAGGGACCCCAGCAACGCCAGGCCGGCTGCCAAGACAGTCATGCGCACTCCTCCCAAGCAGATGAAGACACGGCGAGATGGCCGGAACGCCTCATGGAGACGTCCGGTGGAGGTCTTTCGGTGAACCAGTGGCAGCGTCCCGCGTCGCGCGGCGGTGGATCCATAGGGGTTCACCCTGACTTCGGCGTGGATTCCCTGAGATTCGGGTCGGGGCCACCGGGCGGGAACGCGGATCCGGCCGCTACGCGGCGGCCGGTGGGCGTGACGGAGCGCGCGGCGGCCGGTGCGCGGCGACGGAGGGCGGTGACCGGCCGACGGCCGACGGTCAGTCGTGCGAGGCGACCAGGCTCGCCTCCGGCTTCCGCGCGGTACGCCGGTGCCGCAGGTAGCGGACGACCTCGACCACCGCGGTGATCGTCACGGCGATGCCGAGGCCGAGGAGCAGGCCCTTGACCGGGTCGTTCTCGAAGGCGGCGCCGCCCACGTAGCCGATCAGACCCGAGTAGACCGCCCAGGACACGGCGGCGACCGCGTCGAACAGGGCGAACGAGCGCCGGGGGTAGGTGACGGCGCCCATGGTGAGGGTGCAGGCGGTCCGGCCGCCCGGGATGTAGCGGGCCACGACGAGAACCAGCCCGCCCCGCTCGGCCAGCGCCTTCTGGGCCCAGGCGAACGCCTTGCCGCTGCGCCTGCCGTTGCGCAGCCGGTGGTTCGTGGTGCGCCCGATGGCGTAGGAGATGTGGTCGCCCACGAACGCGCCCAGCGCGGACACGAGGATCACCGGCACCAGATCGGGTGCTCCGGTGGAGGCGGCGAACACCCCGGCCGTGATCACGGACGTCTCCGCCGGCACCACCGGGAAGAACCCGTCGAGCATCGCCAGCGCGAAGAGCGCCGGGTAGATCCAGGGTGAGGTCATCACATCGTGCAGGGCCTCAAGGATGGCCTGTGTCACAGCGGTGCTCCAATCAAGGGATCGGGGATCTTTCGTACAGCACGGTGACGACCCGGTGATCTCCGAACATCAGGGAAGATCCCCGGTGTTCTCAGGTCATGTCCCTGAGACCCCTAGGGGTGCCGGGACCGCCGAGGATGCGCATCGCCGATGTTAGGAATCGGCTGTCTCCCGGCACATCGCACAAACAGCTCCCAGCACCCCCGACTTTCGTCGGGGGGCGCCTGCTACCTCCGGCGGAGCCGCGCCATCCGGGCGACCTTGTAACGTCACGGAGGTGACGACGTGGATTCAGCGGGCGAGCCGCCGGGAGGCCGCGGTCGACCTGCTGCTCTGGGTCGTCCTCTGCCTTCCGGTGGCCCTCGCCCCGGCGATCCCGCCCTGGTGGCCGTCCGGCGGGTACGCCAGCGTGTGGGTGGCCGTCGCGGGGGCGCTCCTGCTGGGCGTCGCCGTGCTCGTGAGCCGACGGACCCCGCTGGGGGCCCTGCTCGCCGTGCTGGCGGTGGGCTCGTGGAACGTCGAGGAGGGCCTGGCCACCACCCGGCTCTGGGAGTTCGGCGGCCCCGTCAAGGTCGGACCGCTGAACGGGTTCACCCTCGCCATGGTCGTCCTCGCCTACCTGGCCGGACGTCGGGCGGTCGCTCCCCGGCCCGCGGTGCTGGGCTTCGCCGCGATCCTCGGCCTGGGCACGGCCCTGACCCTGGTCTCCTCCTGCGGTCCCGCGCCCGACGCCGCGACCTCGCGGTTCTGGATCCCCGCCCTGTCCGGCGTGCTGCTCTCCGCGCTGCTGCCCTGGACGGTCGGCCGGCTGCGCCGGCAGCGCGTGGAGCAGCGGATCCGCGAGCGGAGCCTGATCACCACACAGGCGCTGCTCCGCGAGCGCAACCGCATCGCCCAGGACATGCACGACTCCCTCGGCCACGACCTGGCGCTCATCGCGCTGCGCGCCGCCGCCCTGGAGATGGCGCCCGACCTGGCCGAGCGGCACCGGGCGGCCGCGGGGGAGCTCCGCGCGGCCGCCGCCGACACCACCGAGCGGCTGCGCCAGGTCATCGGCGTGCTCAGGGAGGACGACCCGGCGCCCCTGTCCCCGCCGCAGGAGAGCGTCGCCGCGATCGTCGAGCGGGCGAAGGACTCGGGGATGCGGGTCGAGCTGCGCGGCGAGGGCTCGCTCCGCGACCGTACGGCCTCCAGGGTCGTCCAGGAGGCGCTGACCAACGCGGCCAAGCACGCCCCCGGCGCCCCGGTGACGGTCGAGGTGCTCGGCGAACCGGACCGGATCGTGGTGACCGTGACCAGCCACGCCCCCGAACCTCCGGTGGGCCGGCCCCTCCGGGACGCGCCGGCCGGCCGCTCCCGGAGGGAGACGGCCGCCGAGCGCCTCCGCGGGGACACGGCCGGGGGGCCGAGCGGCGGGCTGGGCCTGATCGGGCTGCGGGAGCGGGTGCGGCTGGCGGGCGGCTCGTTCGAGTCGGGCCCGCGGGACGGCGGCTTCCTGGTCACCGCCCGCTTCCCTCGCGAGGACGGAGTGAGATGATCCGGGTACTGCTGGCCGACGACGAGACCATGATCAGGGCGGGGGTGCGGGCCATCCTGACCGCCGATCCGGAGATCGAGGTGGTCGCCGAGGCCGGAGACGGGCGCGAGGCGGTGGACCTGGTCCTGGGCCACCGGCCCGACGTGGCGCTGCTCGACATCCGGATGCCCCGGCTGGACGGGCTCGCCGCCGCCGCCGAACTGCGCAGGGTCGCGCCGCAGACGGCCGTGATCATGCTGACCACCTTCGGCGAGGACGACTACATCGCCCGCGCGTTCGGTGAGGGCGCCAGCGGGTTCCTGCTCAAGTCGGGCGACCCGCGCGAGCTGCTCGCCGGGATCCGCGCCGTCGCCGACGGCGGCGCCTACCTCTCCCCGCGTGTGGCGCGCAGGGTCGTCGGCGAGCTCGCCGGCGACCGGATGTCCCGCGCCGCCGCGGCCCGCCGCCAGGTCGCCGCGCTCACCCGCCGCGAGCGCGACGTGCTGTCCCTGGTGGGCGCGGGGCTGCCCAACGCGCAGATCGCCCGCCGCCTGCACCTGGTCGAGGGGACCGTGAAGGCCCACGTGAGTGCGATCCTCGCCCGGCTGGGGGCGCGCAACCGGGTCCAGGCGGCGATCCTCGCCTACGAGGCCGGGCTGCTCGACTCAGTTGAGCTGCCAGATGGCGACGTTCAGTGACGCCGCGTAGGTGACCCAGAGCAGGTAGGGCACCAGGAGCCAGGCGGCCGGACGGCTGATCCGCCGGAACATCACGACGGTGCCGGCGATCGCGAGCCAGAGCACGACGATCTCGGCGAACGCCAGGCCGTACCGGCCGGCCCCGAAGAACAGCGGGGTCCAGGCCGCGTTGAGGACCAGCTGGGCCGCGTAGACGCCGAGCGCCGGGGTCCGGCCGCGTGCCGACCAGGCCAGCCAGCCGGACAGGGCGATCATGATGTAGAGGACCGTCCACACCGGGCCGAACAGCCACTGCGGCGGCGCCCAGGACGGGCGCTCCAGCGACAGGTACTCGCTGCCCGCGTCGACGGCCGCCAGCGAACCCACCGCCGCCACCAGCACCAGCGCGAGGACGAAGACCGGCAGGCCCGCCCAGCGTTTCGGTTGTTCTGCGATGACCATGCGAACCTCCCTGCCCCCTTCTTCGCGTCTCCACCGCCCGGCGGTTTCCCCGGCGGCCGCCGCGCCGGGCGGCCCTAGGCCGCCGGGACGGGGACGGGGTCGTGGTGCAGGCGGCGCAGGACGCGGCGGAACGCGTACAGCGAGAAGGCGATCGCCAGGCCACTGATCGCGGCGACCGCCGCGGTGCGGACCAGCAGGTAACTGCCGATCGACTGGTGCAGCAGCAGCCAGATGCTCACCGCGGAGTTGGCCAGCAGCACGAAGGCCCAGAGCAGGGTGATCCGGGCGAAGAAGCGCCGCATCCTCTCGTGCTTCAGCACCGCGGAGGGCAGGGGGATGTAGTCGAGCGTCAAACGCTGCACGAGCGGGCGGTTGAGCCGCACCGAGGCCAGGAAGACCACGCTGAGGAAGATCGTCCCCAGTTCCGGCTGGATGAAGTAGACCACCAGGCTCTTGCTCCAGAAGGCCACCAGCGTCCGGAGGGTGATCGCGATGGCGGCCACGACCATCGTCCCGGGCACGGGAATCCGCCGGATCAGCCGCCACCCCACGCACCCGTACACCCAGGAGGCCACCGCGATCAACGCCCCCCACGGCCCGAGGAGGGCCAGCGCGGCGTAGAAGACGGCCAGCGGGGCCACCACGCCCTCCAGCAGCTTCGGCACCGCCTGCCGGGCCAGCACCGCGAGACGGGGGAGGGCGACAGGTGGGTGGCTCATGACGCTCCACGGGACGGTACGACGGCGGGCGCGGGGGTCTCACGCCTACCCAGGCAAGCGGCCGGCAGGCGTGACATGCCGGTTCGGCGGTGCGGGGTTGCGGAGATGTTGCTCCGGTCTTACCGGCCACTTACCGTACCCGACACCGGTCCGTGCTCTCCTGCGATCCGGGAACACCGCCGAGCCGGAACTCCCGTTGTCGCACCCGGAGCGCCTCCCGTCGCGCTCGGTGAACGTGGTCGCCCGTGCGGTAACGGTTCGGAAACGGAAGCTTTCCCGATCCGATCACTTCCGGGACGATCGGGGTATGGCAGTGCGCGTACACACGTCCGGCCGGTCGACCGAGGGTGTCGCGAATGTGGCGGCCCAGCTCATCAGCTGGCCCGATCTCGCGGTGAAACGCACTCGCCGGGGGCTGGGGTTCCGCGCCAGCGGCCGGGAGATCGTCAGGATGTCCGGGGACGACACCGCGGAGCTGCTGCTCACCGAGCCGGTGATCGACCGCTGGGCCCGGGTGCTCACCGACTGCCACCGGGTCACCCCCGGCAGCGACGCCGGGTGGGTGACCATGACCATCGACGGCAGGGCCGACGCCGAGCTGTTCCTGTCGCTGGTCAGCGTGGCGATCAAGGTCAACCAATCGTCGCGGTAGCCAGTCTGGCGCCGAAACCGATGAACAGCGCGCCCACGCCCGCCCGCAGTCCGGCCGAGAGCCTGCGGCGGGCCCGGAACTGGGTGGCCAGGAACGTCCCGCCGAAGATCAGCACCGACAGGTAGACCACGCTGAACAGCTGGCAGATCGCCCCCAGGATCAGGAACGACAGGGCGGGCGTGCCGTAGGAGGGGTCCACGAACTGGACGAAGAAGGAGATGAAGAACAGGATCGCCTTCGGGTTCATCAGACTGATCACCAGTGCCTTGCGGAAGGGGCTCTCCACGGCCCGTTCCCGCGCGGGCGCCATCTTCGCGGCGGGGGAGCGCCGTGAGCGCCAGGCGCCCCGCACCATCTGGAACCCGATCCACGCCAGGTAGGCCGCCCCGGCGTACTTGACGACCCCGAACAGGACCGGTGACGACCGCAGCAGCGACGCGGCGCCGGCCGCGGCGAGCACCATCAGGACGGTGTCTCCGAGAAAGACCCCCATCGCCCCGCGGTACCCCTGCCGCACCCCGCGCTGCGCGGCGGTGCTCAGCACGTAGAGGGAGTTCGGGCCGGGCAGCAGGATGATGAAGAAGGCGCCGACGACGTAGGTCCAGACGTCGGTGATGCCGAAGAACATGGCGGTGCTCCAGGGGGCGTTACGGGTGCATCACTACCGTACTGCCCGGAAGATGCTTACCGGCTCGCCCCCCCGCGCCCCGGTCCGGGTTCCCGGGCACCCGGCCGGGCGGCGGCCCGTCCGTTCCCGGCCGGGTACGCGGCGGGCGGCGCGGAGGCGCCCGGCTCGGTCCGCGAGCCGCCGCCGGCGGCGCTCGCCGGGGCCCTCGCGGAAGGCCGCGCCGGTTCGGCGGGGCCGTTGTGGAACGTGCCCGCCTCGCTCGTCGAAGGCCGGAGTTTTTGGGCCTTGTGAGAGAGCGCTGTCAAGGCTACGATCACGACAACTCTTAGGAAACTTTCCTAAAAAAAAGACCATCGGGAGGGCCAGTGACCCGTCCGCCACCTTGCTGACCCGATTGCACGCTGCGGAAACCCGACGGCTCAGGTCGTCGTCGTTCACGGTCCGACCGTCCGGACGCCTCATCCTCAAAGTTCCCCCTCCATGGGAGCGATCATGTGGCGCGCTCTTCCCCCGCCTGTCCTGACTCCGGTTGAAAACCCCGCCCCCCACCCGCCGCTCGCACGCGGCGACGGCCGTCCCGGCGGGCCCACCGGCTCCCGACACTGATCCACGGCGCGCCCGACGCCCCGCGCCGTGCGGTGCGGCCCCGCCCCCGCAGGCGGGATCCGCGCCCATCCCGCCGCACGGCCCGCGCCCGCACACCCCCAGGGGGCCGCGGGCCGTGCGGTCACCCCCACCGAACGCACACGAGGTCACCGTGAAATCACGCGTCATCATCCGATCCGTCGCCGTACTCGCAGCCGTCCTCCTGTCGATGGTGGTCACGCCCCCGGCCCAGGCGGCCTCGGCCACGGCCGTCTTCGTCAAGACCTCCGAGTGGGGCTCGGCCTTCGAGGGGAAGTACACGATCACCAACGGCGGCACCACCACCCTCAACGGCTGGTCGGTCGCGTTCGACCTGCCCGCCGGCGGCACCGTCAGCTCGTCCTGGGACGCCTCGATGAGCCGCAGCGGGCAGCGCTTCACCTTCACCAACGTCGGCTGGAACGGCACCCTGGCACCCGGCGCGAGCGTCAGCTTCGGCTTCATCGCCGCCCCCGCGGGGGCCACCCCGTCCAACTGCGCCCTCAACGGCGCGGCCTGCGGCGGCGACGGCGGCCAGACCGGCCCCGGCAAGCCCGGGACCCTGTCGGCGACGGGCGGCGCGAACAGCGTCACGCTGTCGTGGGGCGCGTCCTCGGGGACGGTGACCGGGTACCGGGTGTACGAGGGATCGGCGGTGAAGGCGACGGTCACCGGGACGAACGCGACGGTGTCCGGGCTCGGGGTGTGCGAGACGCGCACGTACACGGTGGCGGCGTACAACTCCGAAGGTGAGGGCCCGAAGAGCGACCCGGCCACCGCCACCACGACCGGCTGCGCCACCGGCCCGCTGCCCAAGCACTTCCTCACCGGCTACTGGCACAACTTCGACAACGCGGCCGTCGAGCTGCGCCTGTCGGCGGTGCCCGACGAGTACGACCTGATCGCCATCGCCTTCGGCGAGGCCACCGCCACCCCCGGAGAGGTCGTCTTCGGCATCGACCCCGGCCTGTCCGCCTCGCTCGGCGGCTACACCGACGCCCAGTTCAAGGCCGACGTGCAGACCCTGAAAGCCCGCGGCAAGAAGGTCATCCTCTCGGTCGGCGGCGAGCTGGGCCGCGTCCAGGTGGCGAGCACCGCAGCCGCGACGAAGTTCGCCGACACCGTCCACGCCCTGATGCAGAGCTACGGCTTCGACGGCGTCGACATCGACCTGGAGAACGGCCTCGACGCCACCCACATGGCCGACGCGCTACGCCGGCTGCGGGCCAAGGCCGGCGCCGATCTGATCATCACGATGGCGCCGCAGACCCTCGACATGCACTCGACCGGCGCGGAGTACTTCAAGCTCGCGCTCAGCATCAAGGACATCCTCACGGTCGTCCACACGCAGTACTACAACTCCGGCCCCATGCTCGGCTGCGACCAGATGTTCGCCTACTCACAGGGCACGGTGAACTTCATGACCGCGCTGGCCTGCACCGCGCTGGAGAACGGCCTGCGCCCCGACCAGGTGGCACTCGGGCTGCCCGCCGGGCCGGGCGCCGCGGGCGGCGGCGTCGTCGCCCCCGCCCTGGTCAACCAGGCCCTGACCTGCCTGGCCACCCGTACCGGCTGCGGCAGCTTCGTACCGCCCCGCGCCTACCCCGGCATCCGCGGCGCCATGACCTGGTCCATCAACTGGGACGCCAGCAACGGCTGGAACTTCTCCAAGACCGTCAAGCCCCACCTCGCCACCCTCCCCTAGCACCTCGCGACCCTCTCATCTCACTCGGTAGTCCCCCCAACCAAGGAAGAGTCATGAGATTTCGTCGAACGGCGATCGCGGTCCTGGCCGCGCTCGGCATGTCAGCCGGCCTGTCACTGGTCGCCGCCCCCGCCCACGCGGCGACCCCCACCGCGGTCTTCACCAAGGTCTCCGACTGGGGCACCGGATTCGAAGGCAAGTACACGATCACCAACGGCGGCACCACCACCCTCAACGGCTGGTCGGTCGCGTTCGACCTGCCCTCCGGCGCCAACATCGGCTCCTTCTGGGACGCCTCGATGAGCCGCAGCGGGCAGCGCTTCACCTTCACCAACGCCGGCTGGAACGGCACCCTGGCGCCCGGCGCGAGCGTCAGCTTCGGCTTCAACGGCAGCCCCGGCGGCGCCACCCCGTCCAACTGCACCCTCAACGGCGCCTCCTGCGCCGGCGGCGGCGGTCCCGGCACCCCGGGCACGCCCGGCGCCCCGAGCGTCACCGGCACCACCAACTCCTCGATCTCGCTGTCGTGGGGGGCCTCCAGCGGCACGGTCACCGGCTACCGCGTCTACGAGGGCACCGCGCAGCGGGCCCAGGTCAGCGGGACCGGCGCCACGATCGGCTCGCTCGGCACCTGCACCACGCACACCTACACCGTCAAGGCGTACAACGCCCAGGGCGAGTCGGCCGCCAGCGCCCCGGTCACCGCCACCACGAACGGTTGCACCAATCCTGACCCGGTCGGCAAGATGCCCGGCGCGCCCTACCTCTACATGGGCTGGGGCAACCCGCCGAACCCGGCCACCGTCATGAGCGCCACCGGCGTGAAGTCCTTCACCATGGCCTTCATCCTCTCCAGCGGCGGCTGCACCCCGGCCTGGGACGGCAACCGGCCGCTGACCGGCGGCGCCGACCAGACCGCGATCAACCAGATCAAGGCCGCCGGCGGCAGCGTGCAGATCTCCTTCGGCGGTTGGCAGGGCAACAAGCTCGGCCCGAACTGCTCCACCCCTGAGGCGTTCGCCGGCGCCGTGCAGCAGGTCATCAACGCCGTCGGCCCCGCGGTCGTCGACTTCGACATCGAGAACACCGACGAGTTCGAGAACTACACCGTCCAGGACCGCATCCTGAACGCTCTGAAGATCGTCAAGCAGAACAACCCGGGCGTCAAGGTCGTCGTCACCTTCGGCACCACCACCACCGGCCCGAACGCCCACGGCATCCGCCTGATCAACCGGGCCAAGGAGCTGAACGTGCCGATCGACAACTACACGATCATGCCGTTCGACTTCGGCAGCTCCAACATCTACAACGACACCGTCAACGCCGCCGAGGGCCTGAAGAACGCGCTGAAGGCCGCCAACGGCTGGACCGACGCGCAGGCCTACGCCCGCATGGGCATCTCGGGCATGAACGGCCTGTCCGACCAGCAGGAGCTGACCACGGTCGCGACCTGGACCCAGATCCGCGACTGGGCCAAGTCCAAGGGGCTGACCCGCCTCGCCTACTGGTCGGTCAACCGCGACCGTCCCTGCCCGGGCGGCGGCGTGGTCTCCAACTGCAGCGGCATCGCGCAGGCCGACTGGGACTTCACCAAGGTCACCGCCGGCTTCTGACCGCGACGGCCCGCACCCCGCCTCCCGGGGTGCGGGCCCCTCCCCGCGCCCACACCCCCCTTCCCCGTTCCCTCTCCCGGTTCCTTCTCTCGCGTCCTTCTCGCGCTCGTGATCTCCGCGAGCCGCACGGCCTTCACCACCTCTGCGGGGTACGACACCCATGAATCTCAGAAAACTCGCCGCCGCCACCGTCCTGGCGCTCGGCGGGACGATGCTCGCCGCCGCGCCCGCGTACGCCGCCAACATCGCGGTCAATCCCGGTTTCGAGAGCGGGCTGAGCGGCTGGACCTGTTCGGCCGCCTCCGGAGCGACGGCGGTCTCCTCGCCGGTGCACGGGGGGACCGGGGCGTTGCAGGCCACGCCCGCCGGGACCGACACCGCCCGTTGTCAGCAGACCGTCAGCGTCAAGCCGTCCTCGTCGTACACGCTGTCGGCCTGGGTGCGGGGCGGTTACGTCTTCCTGGGTGCGACCGGCACCGGGGGGAGCGCCGACCCCAGCACGTGGGCGTCGTCGCCGTCGGCGTACACGCAGGTGTCGACGTCCTTCACCACGGGTGCCTCGACCACCTCGGTGACGATCTACGTCAACGGCTGGTACGGCCAGGGCGCCTACCAGGCCGACGACATCGTCCTCGACGGCCCGGCCGGGCAGGGGCAGCCCCCCGCCGCGCCCACCGGTCTGACCGCCACCGTCAGCGGCACGAGCGTCGCGCTGAAGTGGACCGCCTCCTCCGGCGCGACGGGCTACCACGTCTACCGCAACGGCACCAAGGTCGCCGGCCCCACCGGGACGGCCTACACCGACAGCCCGGGCGCGGGCACGCACGCCTACCAGGTCACCGCCCACAACTCCACCGGCGAGTCGGCCAGGTCGGGTCAGGTCTCCGCGACCGTCGGCGGCCAGCCCTCCGGTGACCTGCCCAAGCGGGTCCTGGTCGGCTACCTGCACGCGTCCTTCGCCAACGGCTCCGGCTACATCCGGATGGCCGACGTGCCGAACGAGTGGAACGTCATCAACCTCGCCTTCGGCGAGCCCACCTCGGTGACCTCCGGCGACATCCGCTTCCGGCAGTGCCCGGTCGCCGAATGTCCCGACGTCGAGTCCGAGGCCGACTTCATCGCCGCCATCCGCGCCAAGCAGGCCGCGGGCAAGAAGGTGCTGATCTCGATCGGCGGCCAGAACGGCCAGGTCCAGCTCACCACCACCGCCGCCCGCGACAAGTTCGTGCAGTCGGTGAGCGCCATCATCGACAAGTACGGGCTGGACGGCCTCGACATCGACTTCGAGGGCCACTCGCTCTACCTCAACCCCGGCGACACCGACCTCGCCGACCCCACCACGCCGGTGATCGTCAACCTGATCTCCGCGCTGAAGTCGCTCAAGGCGAAGTACGGTGCGAAGTTCGTGCTGACCATGGCGCCGGAGACGTTCTTCGTGCAGCTCGGCTACCAGTTCTACGGCCCCGGCCCGAACGGCGCGGCCGACCAGCGCTCCGCCTCCTACCTGCCGGTCATCCACGCCATGCGCGACGACCTGACCCTGCTGCACGTCCAGGACTACAACTCCGGGCCGATCATGGGCCTGGACGACCAGTACCACTACATCAGCACCCACGACTTCCACGTCGCGATGACCGACATGCTGCTCGCCGGCTTCCCGATCATGGGGAACGTGAACAACGTCTTCCCCGCCCTGCGCCAGGACCAGGTCGCCATCGGCCTGCCCGCCTCGAACAACGCGGGCAACGGCCACACCCCGGTCTCCGAGGTCCACAAGGCCTTCGACTGTCTGGCGAAGGGGGCCAACTGCGGGCCGTACAAGCCCAGGGGGGTCTACCCGAACCTCCGCGGCCTGATGGCCTGGTCCGTCAACTGGGACAAGCACAACTCCTTCGAGTTCTCCCGCAGCCACCGGGCCTACCTGGACGGCCTGGGCTGATGAACCCCTCGCCGCCGGGAGAGACGGACTCCCGGCGGCGAGGCCCTCCCCGACCAGAGCCCCCTCCGCGCCGGGGAGCGTCCCTGCGGGGAAGCGCCCCGTCCGCACCGTCAGACGGTCCTCCCTCGGGCCTCCCCCCGGGGGTGACCTCTCCCACCGGAGGGTGATCCTCCTCACCGGAGTGAGTAACAAAAAGTAATCAAACGGATTTCAATCGTGTCCGAACCTGGGAGAGTGGTCTCTTTTTCGTGGACCAAGTGGCTGATTACCTGCGGCCTCCGGCAGGCTAGTGACCGTCATGGACTACGCAATTCTCACGGGGATCGTCCTCGTCACAGGTGTCGTGCTCGCTCTGGTGGCGCAGTGGAGAGGCTGGAGGCCCTCGCTTCTCACCGTGATGGCGGTCGGAGTCGTCTTCCGGGTGCTCATCATGACCCTCGCGGCGAAGAGCGAATGGCAGCCGGTCGACTTCATGGAGAGCTTCAAGCCCGCGGGTGAGGCGATCCTGAACCGTGAGGATCCCGTCCTCGGCAGCGAGGGCGGCTGGCACTTCCTGCCCACCATCCCGTACGTCTACGGCCTGCTGCTGTGGCTGGGCATCCCGTGGGAGGTCGGCGGGCGCCTGGTCACCGTGGTCGCCGACATCGCGCTGATCCCGCTGGTCGGCAAGCTCGCCGGCGGCTCCACCGCGTCGCTGCGCGCCTTCCAGTACGCCTGCAACCCGCTGGCCATCCTCGTCGCCTCCATCCACGGCCAGGTCGAGCCGGTCGCCCTCGTCTTCGGGGTCGCGGCGTTCGTCGTCGCCCGCGGACCGGGCGACCCGGAGCGGCCGGGCATGACCACCGACGTGGTCGCCATGGTCCGCCGGAGCGTGGCGTTCCGCGGCCTCGCCGGCGCCGTGCGGCACGCCGCCGGCCCCACCGGGGTGGTCCGCCGGGCGCTCGCCCCACGCGCCGACGACCGGCAGGTCCTGCGCCGCGCCATCCTCGCCGGCCTGCTGATGGGCCTGGCACTGTGCGCCAAGAGCTGGCCGATCTGGCTGATCCCCGGCATGCTCCTGTTCCTGCCGACCGCTCGCGCCCGCACCGTCGCCTTCCTGGCCACCGGCATCGCCCCGGTCTTCTTCCTGGTCACCCTGCCGATCTTCGCCGGCACCTCGCTGAGCCAGATCCCCGAGGTCATCAAGGTCATTCAGGACATCCGCCCGATCGTCGGCGAGTGGGGGTACAGCGCCATCCTCGTCGACGGCAACTGGACCCTCGACCAGGAGATCGCCACGTTCGGCACCCGCCTGATCTACGTCACCCTGCTGGCGACGGCCCTCCTGTGGCACCGGGCCGACCCGGTCGACCTCACCACGGCCCTGCTGCTCGCCTTCATGGTCGTCACCCCCCGGCTCGGCGCCCAGTACCTGATGTGGTTCATGCCGTTCCTGGTCGCCCGCCCCACCCGCTTCGCCTGGCCGGCCATCATCGGCGTCTCCCTGTGGGCCGGGTACGGCTACCTGTACATGACCCAGTTCGACTTCGCCACCTGGTGGCATCTCCACTCGATCTGGGCGCAGTGCTCCATCGTGCTGCTGCCGGTCCTCGCGGTCGCCATGCCCTGGGACCGCCGTGTCTCCGCGGCCTCCGCCACGGCCGGCCGGGCGGCCCCCCAGGCCCGGATGCCCGTGTCCGCCTGACCGCGCCCGCCGAGGCCCGCCTCCCGCAGGCCGGGCCCCGTCCGCCGGAAAACCGGATGCGCACGGTCCGGGCGGTTCGTCACCCTGTAGGGCATGCAGGCGACCGTCACGGTGACCCCCGCGCAGCTTCCCGGCGTGCTGCTGCACGTCGCCGTCGTGCGCCCGGTGTTCCTCTGGGGAGCCCCGGGCATCGGCAAGAGCTCCCTGGTCCGCGACTTCGCCGCCGCGCTCGGCCTGGAATGCGTGACCCTGCTCGGCACCCAGCTCGCCCCGGAGGACCTCATCGGCGTGCCCGAGCTGGTCGGCGGACGCAGCCGCTTCGCGCCGCCCGAGTCGATCGCCAGGGACGAGCCGTACTGCCTCTTCCTGGACGAGCTCAACGCCTCCGCACCCGAGGTGCAGAAGGCGTTCTACTCGCTCATCCTCGACCGGCGCATCGGCACGTACGAGCTCCCCGAGGGCTCGGTGGTGATCGGCGCCGGAAACCGGGCCGCCGACAACGCGCTGGCCAGGCCGATGGCCTCGGCCCTGATCAACCGGCTGGTCCACATCCACCTGCGTGCCTCGGCGACCGACTGGCTGACCTGGGCCGTCGACAACGGCATCCACCCGTGGATCGTCGAGTATCTCCTCCAGCGCCCCGACCACCTGTGGAGCGCGCCGCCCAAGACCGAGGAGCCGTTCTCCTCTCCCCGCGCCTGGCACATGCTCTCCGACGTCATGCGCTCCTACGGCGACGGCATCGATGACGACACCCTCGCCATGCTGGCCTTCGGCACTCTCGGCGCCGCCCACGCCTCGGCCTTCCGCGCCTATGTCAAGACCGTCCGGCACGCCTACGACCTCGACGCCGTGATCAAGGGTGAGGTTCCCTGGCCGCGCGCCCCCGAAGATCGGGACCTGCTCTACTTCCTCGCCGAGACCTTCCGCGCCCGCCTGCGCAAAGAGCTCCCCGCCGACAAGCGCGGGGCGTCCTCACGCGGGCGCGACCTCGCCTTCCGCGCCAAGACGCTGCTCGTCGAACTGGCCGAGATCTCGCTGGAGTGTGCCCAGCTCGTCATCGCCAACGACGAGAACGGCGCCCCCGCGCTCCCCACCTGGTTCCTCGTCGAGATCGGCCGCGACCTGCCCCGGCTGGTCGCGGCGCGTACCTGACGCCGGGGAGCCGCCGGGGAGCCGCCGCAGGACCAAGACCGATCCCTGGCGCGAGGCCGTGCACCGGGGCTGGGACAGGGTCACCGCCCACCCCCTCTTCCGCCACCACCGCGTCCGCCTGTTCGTCGCCGGGGAAGGCGACCTGCCCGCCGACGGCTGGGCCACGGTCTCCGAGCTCGGCCGGGTCGTCCACCATCCGCGGCGCAGGGCCGAGGACGAGGAGTGGGCCTGGGTCTTCGCTCATCTCCTCCTCCACCTGGGGTTCGGCCACGCCGACCCCCGTTCCTGCCTGCCCGGGGACCTCGGCGAGGAGGTGGAGACCCACCGCGGTACCGGCCACCTGCCCGAGCACGCCTACCACGCCGCCTGCTGCCTGGCGGTCGAACGCTTCCTGCGCACCCTGAAGCTCGGCCGCTGCCCCGACCCGCTCCCCGACGAACTGCCGCAGGAGGACGAGGTCACACTTTCCGAGCGCTGGCGCCGACTCGGCGTGCCGGAGCGGTACCGGCCCGCCGGGCCGCCCGACTTCGTCATCGGCGACGAGAAGACCGCCGCTCTGGAAAACTTCCAGGGCGCCTTCGCCGCCGGTGTCGCCGACTCCGCCGCGGCCGCGCTGAACCTGGCGGGAAAGCCCCGCAGCTCGGCCGAGCGGCATGTGGAAGGGCCATGGGACCTCGCGCTGCGCTGGTTCGTCTCCTCCTACCCGCTGCTGGGCGCGCTCGCGGCCGGCATGAAGATCGTCGCCGATGCGGAGGTGGCCAAGGGCTGGCAGATCTCGATCGCCGCCGTCAGCTCCGAGGCCGCCGAGATCTACGTCAACCCGCTGGCCGGGCTCTCGGCGGGGGAGTGGCGTTTCGTGCTGGCCCACGAGATGCTGCACGCCGCGCTTCGCCACGGCGAGCGCGCCGGCGGCAGGGACCCGCACCTGTGGAACGTCGCCGCCGACTACGTGATCAACGGCTGGCTGGTGGAGATGGCCGTCGGGGAGATGCCCGAGGGGCTGCTGTACGACCGGTCGTTGGCCGGACTGTCAGCCGAGGCCGTTTACGACCGCATCGCCACGGACCTGCGCCGCGTGCGCAAGCTCGCCACCCTGCGCGGCCGGGGGCTGGGCGACGTGCTCGACCGCCCGCTGCCGCACCCCGGGGCGCCCGGCCGTTACGTCGACCTCGACGAGTACTACCGCAACGCCCTCGTCACGGGTCTGGCCTACCACCAAGGCAGCGGACGGGGACTGCTGCCCTCCGGCCTGGAGCAGGAGATCCGCGCCCTCGACCAGCCGCCGCTGCCCTGGGATGTCGCGCTGGCCCGCTGGTTCGACGAGCACGTCCCCTCGGTGGAAAGGCGACGCACCTACGCCCGCGCCTCCCGGCGCCAGGCCGCGAGCCCCGGCATCCCGCGCCCCGGCTGGATCCGCCCCGAGGATCTCGTCCGGCAGGCCACCTTCGGCGTCGTGCTGGACACCTCCGGCTCCATGGACGCCAAGCTCCTGGGCAGGGCCCTGGGGGCGATCGCCTCCTACGCCGTCTCCCGCGACGTGCCCCGGGCCCGGGTCGTCTTCTGCGACGCCGTCGCCTACGACGCGGGGTACCTGCCCGTGGAACAGATCGCCACCCGGGTTCGCGTACGCGGCCGGGGCGGCACCGTCCTGCAACCGGGCGTCTCCCTGCTGGAGCGGGCCGACGACTTCCCGCCCGACGGGCCGATCCTGCTGATCACCGACGGGATGTGCGACGTGCTTCGCATCCGCCGCGAGCACGCGTTCCTGATCCCCGCGGGCGCGAGCCTGCCCTTCCGCGCCCGCGGACCCGTGTTCCGCATGAGGTGACCCCGGCGCGCGGCCCCGCGCGTACGCCACCGGCGGGCCCCTCCCGGGCGATCCCGGGGGTTCCGTGCTTCCGAGGCGGCCGGGGAACGGCTGATAGATTCCGGTGGATGTGACGAACAACGTGGAAATCCTGCGTTACACCGCTTTCACTCATGACCCCCAAGGCGGGAATCCCGCCGGGATCGTGCTCGATGCGGGAACGCTCTCCGACGACGAGATGCTCGCCATCGCCGCCGAGGTCGGATACTCCGAGACGGCCTTCGTGACCGCCCGCGACGACGGGCGCCGGGCTTTCCGGGTCCGCTACTTCGCGCCCTCGGCGGAGGTCGCGTTCTGCGGGCACGCCACGATCGCCACCTCGGTCGCCCTCGCCGAGCGCCTCGGGATCGGGCCGCTGGTCTTCGACACCAACGCCGGCGAGATCGCGGTCGACACCGAGGTCGTCGACGGCCTGCTCCGGGCCACGCTCACCAGTGTGCCCACGCGCTCCCGCCCGGTCGGGGAGGAGGCGCTGGACGAGGCGCTCGCCGCACTCGGCTGGTCCCGTGACGACCTCGCCCCCGGCTTCCCGCCGCACGTCGCCTTCGCCGGGGTCGATCACCTGATGCTCGCCGCCGCCACGCGGGAACGCCTGGCCGACCTGGCCTACGACTTCGAGCGGCTGAGAGCGCTGATGGAGCGCGAGGGCTGGACGACCGTGAACCTGTTCTGGCGGGAGAGCGACGAGCGTTTCCACTCGCGCAACCCGTTCCCGGTCGGGGGCATCGTCGAGGACCCCGCCACCGGCGCCGCGGCCGCCGCCTTCGGCGGTTACCTGCGCACCATCGGCACCGGCTCGGCCGAGTTCACGGTCATCCAGGGAGTGGACATGGGGCGGCCCAGCACGCTCCGGGTCTCGATCGCCTCTTCCGATGGCCGCAGCCGGGTGAGCGGCGGGGCCGTGGTGATCCAGGACGCCTGATCCCCGGCGTTCGGCGCCTCGGCGCGGGGCTCGGGGCGCGGCGCTCCGCCCGCGCTTGACTTTGACCAAGCACTTGCTCAAGATCCGGGTGTGGCGACATTCGCTGAGCTGATCCGGGCCAGGGCCGGTGACGACCATGTCGGCCTCCGCTTCGAGGACGAGACCTACACCTGGGCGCGTCTCGTCCGGGAAGCGGAACTCCGCGCCGCCCTGGCGCTCGACCTCCGGGAGCCGGGGCAGCCCTTCCACATCGGCGTGCTGCTGGAGAACGTCCCCGAGTACGTTCTGTGGATCTTCGCCGCCGCGCTGTCGGGCGCGGCCCTGGTCGGCGTCAACCCCACCCGGCGCGGTGCGGAACTCGCCGCGGACGTCCGGCACACCGACTGCCGGATCATCGTCACCGACTCCGCGGGGGCCGCCCTGCTCGACGGCCTCGACATCGGGCCGCCGCCCGAGCGGGTCCTGCTCGTCGACACCCCTCGTTACCGCGACCTGCTGGCCCCGCGCACCGGGGCCGAGGCGAGTGCCGCCCTCACCGCCGGGAGGGCACCGCGCCCCCGGGACGTGCTCCTCCTGCTGTTCACCTCGGGCTCGACCGGGACGCCGAAGGCGGTGATCTGCAGCCAGGGGCGGCTGGCGGCCATCGCGGAGCGGGGCACGCTGTTCGGGATCGGCCGAGACTCGGTCACGTACCTCGCGATGCCGCTCTTCCACGGCAACGCGATCATGGCGAACCTGGCCATGGCCGTGTACGCGGGGGCGACGGTGGCGATGCGCCGCCGCTTCAGCGCCTCGGCGTTCCTCTCCGACGTCCGCCGCCACGGGGTCACCTACTTCAACTACGTCGGCCGAGCCCTCGCCTACATCCTCGCCACCCCCGAACGCGACGACGACGCGTGCAACCCCCTCCGGGCCGCCTTCGGCACCGAAGCCTCCGCCCGCGACCTCACCGAGTTCGCCAGGCGTTTCGACACCCGGATCATCGAGGGGTACGGCTCCTCCGAGGGGGTGATAGCGATCAGCAAGGTGCCGGGAACCCCCGCCGACGCCCTCGGGCTGCCGCAGGAAGGCACGGATGTCGCCGTCCACGACCCCGTGACCGGCCGCGAGTGCCCCAGGGCCCGCTTCGACGGCAGCGGCGGGCTGGTCAACGGGCACGAGGCGATCGGCGAGATCGTCCGGCGCGACGCCTCCTTCGAGGGCTACTACAACAACCCCGAGGCCGACGCCCTGCGGTTACGCGGCGGCTGGTACTGGAGCGGGGACCTGGCCTACCGCGACCGGGACGGCTACTTCTACTTCGCCGGCAGGGACGCCGACCGGCTCCGGGTCGACAGCGAGAACTTCGCCGCCGCCCCCGTCGAGCGCATCCTGGCCCGCTACCCCGGCACGATCATGTGCGCCGTCTACGCGGTGCCCGACCCCCGCACCGGCGACCAGGTCATGGCCGCTCTGGAGATCGACGGTGACTTCGATCCGGACGACTTCGCCGCCTTCCTACGCGCCCAGCCCGACCTCGGCACCAAGTGGGCTCCCCGCTTCGTACGGCTCACGCCGGAGATGCCGCTCACCGCCACCAACAAGGTGGACAAGGGCGGCTTGCGCAGGGAGCGCTGGGAGTGCGCCGACCCGGTGTGGTGGCGCCCCTCCCGCGAACTGGCGTACGTTCCCCTGTCGCAGGAGGGCCGCACCGCCCTGCGCACCCGGTTCGCCGAGTTCGGCCGCACCCGCCTGCTCTTCTCCTGAGCGTCGCGGGGCATGCGGACTCACCGCAAGCCCCCCGCGAGAGCATCGAGCGGGCGGCGGCCGAGCCCTGACCGTTTCACACAGGAGAGGCGGGGTTCCCGCAGATCCCACTTCACACAGAGGGCGGAGTTCCCGCAGATCCCGAAGAAGAGCCGGGGCTACCGCAGAAGAGCCAGGGCGGAGAGGCGATTTCTCCCACCGGTAATCCCGATGCCCTCTCCCAGGGGCGGTAAGGGCCTCGCACGGGAACCCCGCATGGGGTTCCACGTGGGAGCCTCGTCAGGAGAGCCCGTCGTCCGGGCGGCCGACCAGCCGCCCCAGGGGAACTCCCGCCAGGCGGCGCACCTCGTTGGCCATGTGCGCCTGGTCGGCGTACCCGCTGGCCAGGGCCACCTCGGCCGCCGCGACGCCGCGCCTGGCCAGCCGCAGCGCCCGCTGGAACCGGACCACCCGCTGCAGCGTCTTCGGCCCGTACCCGAAGGCCCGTATCGACCGCCGTCGCAGTTGCCGCTCACCGAGCCCCAGCTCACGGGCGACCTCCCGGACGCTCCGCCCCGCCCGCAGCGCGGTGGCGATCACCGGTGCCGCGGGATCGGGCGGGGACGTCGTGCGCAGCCGTACGGCCAGCGCCCGCTGTATCTCCCCGGCGATCACCTCCGGAGGCTCCGCGGCGCCGGTCTGCTCGGACAGCCGGGTCAGCTCCGGGAGTCCGCCCAGCTCATCCAGCGGCACCCGCAGATCACGCAGGCTCTCCACCGGTACCCCGAACACCCCGCCCACCCCGCCGGGCCTGAAACGGATCCCGATGTAGCGGTCACCCGGTGTCATCAGGACCGGCTGCGGCCCTGTATCGGGTCCGGCCACGTGCGGCCCGGCCGGGCCCCAGATCAGGTCGACGCAACCGTCCGGCACGACCAGCTGCGTCGCGACCGAGACGGCCTCGTTCGCCCAGACGCAGGCCACCCGCCCGGCCATCCGAGGATCCGGCGCCCACTCCCGATACATGGCTTCAGCGTACGGGCGCGGCCTTCTTGTCCGTGCTCTCCGCGGGGCTGCTGTCCCCCGAGATGAGGGCGGCGGCCCAGTCGCCGTCCGGGTCGCTGTCGACCAGCAACGCGCGGACCAGGAGGCTGAGCGGGATGGCCAGCAACGCACCCAACGGCCCCAGAACGAACGCCCACAGGATGAGCGACAACATGGTCATCGTGGTGGACAGGCCGACGGCGTCACCCAGGAACTTCGGCTGGACCAGCGACTGGACCACGAAGTTGATCGCCATGTAGGAAACGATCACCAGCAGCATGGTCCTGGGCCCGCCCTCCAGCAGACCCAGCAGTGCCGGCGGGACCAGTCCGATGACGAATCCGATGTTCGGGATGTAGTTGGTGATCAGCGCCAGCACGCCCCAGAGCAGCGGGAGGGGCACACCCAGCAGCCAGAGCGCCCCCACGTCCAGCGCGGCGCAGATCAGTCCGAACACCGTCGAGACCACCAGGTAACGCCGGGTCTTCTGGGCGAAGTTCTCCAGGGCGCCGACGAACTCGGGCCGACGTGCCCTGCCCATGGCGAGGACCCGGGAGACCGCCTGCGTGTCCAGGCACATGGCGAGCACCAGCACGACGATGAGAACCAGGCTGGAGAACACGCCCAGCAGACCGGAGGCGAACCCTTGCAGGAACTGGAAGACCTTTCCGGGGTCGAGGGTTCTGATCGCCTCGTTCATCTGCTGCGTGCCGATGCCGAGTCGCCCCGCCAGGTCCTGAGCGCCGACGACGAGTTGGGTGAACTGCCGGCTGTAGGTGGGGGCGAGAGCGGCCAGTTGCGCCACCGCCACGGTCAGGATCGCCACCATGCCGAAGAGGACCAGCAGCACGATGGTGAGCGGGACCGCGACCAGCGTCCATCCCGGGGCACCGCGCCTGCCGAGCCAGGTCCTGACCGGGGAGACGGCCAAGACCAGCACCAGGGCCAGCAACACGGGCCCGACGATCGACCTGACCTCCTTGACGCCGGCCAGAGTGATCACCGCGCCTGCGGAACACCCCAGCAGGACGAGCACCCTGGGCATTGCTCTTGGCTCCGTCATACCCGTTCTCTACCCCGCGGGTGGGGAACACGTCTCGCCGCGTTCCCCGATTTGCCGGATCTACACCTCGATTTGACGGGCGTCGGCGTCCTACATAGAGTTCACAGGCCCGCAGGGGTTGGCGGAGATCGCCAAGACCTCGGGAGCCTCCTCTGACTCTTTCTCCGTACCGGGAATAGGTCGCGCCAGAGCGCGGTTTCATCATGAACCGATGCCTCCGGGTGGACAAGACCGGAATGTTGAAGTAAGTTAGAGGGGTTGCCCTGGAGACAGGGCGGTCGGCATCCGCACGGATCCGGCGGGCGAGGTCGGCCATCGCGAAGGCGACAAGTTGACACAAACCCGGCGGAAACGCTAGGATGGTGGCACGGAGTGGAGCGCCCCGGGCGATCGGCCGCTGAGGTCGGGAGCGCGGTGCACGCGTCCGTTTCTT